>JASLAV010000599.1 GCA_030146905.1 Lentzea sp.
GCCCACGAGCCGCCAGCCGCCGCCCCTGCCCTGTGTGGAGTACACGGGCACCCCGGCTATGGCCAGGGCATCGAAGTCACGGCGGGCGGTGCGCTCGGACACCTCCAGCTCCCGGGCGACGTCCGCTGCTGTCAGCTGCTCACGCTGTTGCAGCAGCAGGAGGATGGCCATCAGCCGGTCGGCTCGCACACCGCCAACACTCCCACAGGAAACCGGTCATGGGGTGGCCTGTTTCGGTCGGCACGATGGCGACATGACCGCATCGGCCGTCGGCTGCGCCGACGCTGACGCCCCAAAGGACAGAGAGGAAATGCGATGTTCAATCCGACCGACTTTCCCGAACCCACCCTTGTCTCCGTCAACGGTGTGGAACTCGAGGTCTTCGAAGCGGGCCGGGAGAACGCAGGAAAGCCCATCGTGCTCTGTCACGGCTGGCCGGAGCATGCCTTTTCCTGGCGCCGCCAAGTGCCGGCCCTGGCCGCGGCGGGCTACCACGTCATCGTTCCGAACCAGCGGGGCTACGGCAACTCGTCCAGTCCGACCGAAGTGACGGACTACGACATCGAGCACCTGTCGGGTGACCTCGTCGCACTCCTCGATCACTACGGCTACGAGGACGCCACCTTCGTCGGCCATGACTGGGGCGCATTCGTCGTCTGGGGCCTGACCCTGCTGTACCCGAACCGGGTGAACAGCGTGGTAGCGCTGAGCCTGCCTTACCAAGAGCGCGGAGAGATGCCCTGGATCGAGTTCATGGAGGCCGCGCTCGGCGCCGACTTCTACTTCGTCCACTTCAACCGGCAGCCGGGCGTCGCAGACGCCGTGCTCGACGAGCACACGGCCCAGTTCCTGCGCAACACGTTCCGGAAGAACGAGCCCCCGAAACCGCCTCAGCCAGGTATGGCGATGATCGATCTCGCCAGGGCGGAGACGCCCCTCGGCGAGCCCGTCATGAGCGACAGCGAACTGGCCGTCTTCGTCTCCGCCTTCGAGTCGACAGGCTTCACGAGCAGTATCAACTGGTATCGGAACCTCGACCGCAACTGGCGTCTGCTGGCCGACGTGGACCCGGTCATCCGACAGCCCGCACTCATGATCTACGGCGACCGTGACGCGGTCCTGAGGTCTGAACGACTGACGGAGTTCGTGCCCAACGTGGAAGTGGCCGGCCTGGACTGCGGTCACTGGATCCAGCAGGAAAAGCCGGACGAGACGAACCAGGCGATCCTGAAGTGGCTGGACCAGCGGGCTGCCGTCTGAGGCGTGTCCGGTAAGTGGGCCAGAGCCATTCCTTGATCGCTGTGATGGTGGCGGTCGCTTGGTAGCGCACGGCGCGCTTGTAATGGCGGGTGGCCATGCCGCGGTTGCGTTTGAGCAGGTAGGCACAGTTCGCCTTCCCCGCGCATGCCTTGTCGGCCAGGACCTGGTCCGGGTGGGACCGTGGCCTGCCCAGGGCATGATCGTCCGGCTCGTCGTCGACCCCACCCGGCGGCTCCTGCTGCGAGCCGCCGGCGGAACAACCGGCACAACGTCTGCCACGGCGCACACACCGCAGGCAGCACCGCGGCCAGAACCGCCCACTGCGCGTCACTGAGGTCATGCCACCTCGTTACCGCCTCGCTGGCCACGAGGTCTCCAGCACTCAGGTTTGCTTGGTCGCCAACCCACTTACCGGAGACCTCACTACTTTCGATCATCGCCACACCGACGAACAGCCAGCAGCACAACGACTTGCCGAACACGCCTCAGCTCAGCTTCATCCGCCTGCGCAGCATGCGATCGAGAAGCCGGTCGGGAACGATCCGGGTGAGCGGGACCATCGCGGCGGCGTCACGGCCCACCGTGTACCGGGTGCGCGGCTTTCGCCCGGTGACGGCTCGCGAGATCACCGCGGCGACGCGCTCGGGTTCGACACCGTCCCTGGCGAAGGCTTCGACCTGTTCCAGGAACGCGTTCACCAGCTTGTCGTAGCGGCCGTGCTGGTCAGGCGTCATGGCTTCCGACAGCCGGGTGGCGGTGGCGATCCCGCTCTCGGTCATGTTCGTGCGGACAGCGCCGGGAGTGATGACCACGACCTCGACCCCGAACTCCGCCACCTCACGGCGCAGGGCGTCGCTGACCGCCTCCATGGCGAACTTCGCGGCGGCATAGGGACCGAAGCCCGGCATGGCGACCCGGCCGGCGACCGAACCGATGTTGATGACGCGGCCACCACTGCCGAGGAGTGCCGGCAGCACCGCCTGGGTCACCGCGATCTGCCCGAAGAGGCTGACGTCGAACTGTCGCCGCCACTCTTCGAGGTTCAGCGTCTCCACCGGTGCGTTGACCGCGATGCCGGCGTTGTTGACCACCGCTCGCAATCGCCGCCCGCCGCGGTCGTCGGCCACTCGCCGGGCCAACGCGGACACGTGGACCTCGTCGGTGATGTCGAGGATGAGCGGCTCGATGTTGCCGGTGGCCAGGCGTTCGGCATCCTGCTGGCGGCGCACACCCGCGAGGACGTGGAAGCCGTCGGCGGCCAGTCGCTTCGCCGCGGCCCGGCCGATGCCCGTCGAAGCACCGGTCACCACCACGAGTTCGGAGGTCGTCGTCACTTGGCTTCCTCTACGAACACGGGCTGTGCCCCATCGGTATCGGCCATGTGGCCGGCGAAGTTCAGTCGGTACATGTCGTCCAAGGTCCACTGTGGCAAGTGGACGCGACAGCCACGGATCGTCCTGGTACAGCCAGTACCACGACATGGTCCGAGCGGCGCGGGAGACTTGGGGGATGAACGACCTCGGAATCGCGATTCGTGCCTGGCGGACCCGGCTTGATCCTCAGGCGGCCGGGCTCACGCACAACTCACCGAGGCGTGCTTCCGGGCTTCGGCGCGAGGAGCTGGCCGTCCTGGCGGGCATCTCGATCGAGTACGTGATCCGGATCGAACAAGGCCGGGCCGCTACCCCGTCGGCGCAGGTCTGCCTCGCGCTGGCACGCGCGCTGCAGCTGTCGGACGAGGAGCGGGCCCATCTCATGCGGCTGGCCGGTCACAACTCGGATCCCAGCCGCATACCTCGGCTGATCCCGGGAAGCGTGTACCGGATCATGGACCAGCTGACCGGGCACCCCCTGTCGGTCTACGACGCGACCTGGCAGCTGCTGCACTGGAACAGGCTGTTCGCGGCGACCTTCGGCGATCCCAGCGCGCTGCCCGTCGAACACCGCAACATGCTGCTGCTCCAGTTCGAAGGTCCGGCAACTCGCGCGAGGTACACGCTGGAGGAGCGCTCCGCCTTCGAGAAGTCCCTGGTGGCGGATCTGCGCACCACCACGAGCCGGTACCCGGACGACGAGGAGCTGAAGGCGTTGACAGCCCGGCTGGAACGGAGCGCGCGTTTTCGCAAGCTGTGGTCCCAGGGACTGGTGGCGGCGCACCAGAGCGGCCACAAAGTCGTCGAGCACCCGGAGGTCGGAGCTGTCGACCTGGACTCCGACACCCTCACCACGCAGGGCTCGAACCTCTGGGTGGTCGTGTACACGCCTCGGCCGGGCACGGACGCGCGAAGCAAACTGGACCTCCTGGCGGCGATCGGTGTTCAGGAGCTTTCGCCACGAATCGGGTGAAGCTGTTCTGCAATCCGCCGGGGATGGTGTAGTCTGGTGTCATCAGTCATGGTTCCGAATTACCGGTCGCCCGTGATCACAGGTCACGGGCGTTTTGCTGTTCGGTGTCTTCGCGAACCACGACCGACAACATCCGGCCCCCGCGCGGTGCGGGAGCCACCTCATGCTTGGAGAAAGACATGGCCACCGGAACCGTCAAGTGGTTCAACGCCGAAAAGGGCTTCGGCTTCATCGAACAGGACGGGGGCGGCGCAGACGTCTTCGCCCACTACTCGAACATCGCCGCTCAGGGCTTCCGTGAGCTCCAGGAAGGCCAGAAGGTCTCCTTCGACATCACGCAGGGCCAGAAGGGCCCGCAGGCGGAGAACATCGTTCCTGCCTAGTCCTGTCGCAGCCGCTGACCCGTCAGCGGCACGCGCGGACCACACCAGAGCCCGGCCGGATGATTCATCCGGCCGGGCTTTGGCTTACGTGGATGTTCCACCGCGGGCGTCTGTGGGGCGCACGCTTCGCAACGGTGGATATGGCTCGTCGGGTGTGTGTGGGATCGGCGCCTGGGTGTTGTGGCTTCTGGCTTCGTCGAGCTGGTCTTCCAGGGTGACGATGCGGCAGGCGGCGTCCAGGCCGATGCCCTCGTCGAGCAGAGTGCGCACGCGGGCGGCCAGGCGCAGCTGGTGGCGGGAGTACCGGCGATGCCCGCCGGCGGAGCGCCGGGGCTCGATCAGCTTCTGCTCGTCGAGGCTGCGCAGGAAAGCCGCTGTGGTGCCGAGCATGTCCGCGGCCCGGCCCATGGTGTAGGCGGGGTAGTGGTCGTCGTCGAGGTTCTCGGCCGCGGTCTGCGGTTCGACGAGTTCCGGCCCGGATGTCTCTGGGGTCATCGCGCCTCCACATCACGAGGGGCCCCGATGCGCAGTAGCACCGGGGCCCCAAGGGTGTATGGGTTCACTTCCATCAATCGACCGTGAGGTCGTCCTACCTTTTCCGCATGACCCGCAACGTGCGCGGGAACTGCGGGGATCGTTGCTTGTGCTTAACCGAAGACCACCCGCCAATCTCGATGGAACCGCGGTACCCGTCCGGCGAACCTCAGCCGGAACTGGGCGATCCGATGGCGTGCAACCCTTCCCTTCTCCTCTGATACCTGACTTCTGTTCTTGCGCTAGCTCACGGGTAGTTCGTCATCTCCCGTGTCGATATGACGTTCTCTCTCTTACGACGTGCAGAAGATTACACACAGCCGCGGACGAATGTCTACCCCGGCCACTGCAGATTTGCTCGATCTGATGCCCTAGGCATGCTGACCTGCGAAGGCGAGACGCAACGCCGTTGGTGCCTGCGGGGACTTCGAGGTGTGAGGACCACTGCGGAGCGAGAACGGGAGCGGACCATGCGGGCAGGGCCTGAGCACGCCGGTGCCGCGGATGCCCGAGTGCTGCCCCCTGACGACGACCAGGAACTGTGGGAGCAGGCCGCCTGCGGCGACGTCGACGCGTTCGGGGAGTTGTTCCGCCATCACTCCGGCGCGGTGTGGAACTACGCCTACCGGTTGACCGGCTCCTGGTCGGTGGCGGAGGACCTGACCTCGGCCGCGTTCCTCACCGCGTGCCGACGGCTGGGCGAGCTGACGCTGGTGAACCGCAGCGCACGGCCGTGGCTGTTCGCCGTGACCGGCAACCTGGCGCG
>JASLAV010000669.1 GCA_030146905.1 Lentzea sp.
AAGAGATTGGCTGAGCAGCCAGAAGCTGCCGCCGCCCACGACCACGCCCATCGCGGTGCCCGCGAGCACCTGCGCCGTCGTGTGGTCACCCAGCTCGACCCGCGACCACGCCACCAGCGCGGCGGGCAACGCGAGCAGCAGCCACCACGGTCCCAGGACGATCGTCAGCGTCACCACGGCCGCCCACGCGACCGCGGCGTGCAGCGAGATCTTCCACTTCAGTCCGAACGTGATCGCCATGCTGACGACCAGCGACGCGAACATGCTGCCCGCCAGCGCGAGCATGTTCCGCGGCGCGTCCCCCAGCACCATGATCACCGTGCCCGCGGCCAGCGAGGCACCCGCCGTGAGCAGCGGGACGAGCCTGCCCTCGCGATTCGTCACGTGGTGGCCGTCCCACTTACCTCTGCGGGCACCGCGGACGATGACGGCCATCGGGATGACGGACGCCGTCAGAGCGACCACCAGCCCCCACAGCAACGTCTCCCAGAAGTCCTCCGTCGTGCCGGCAACGGCGAACGGCAGCAGAACCACCCAGACCCACGGCGCCAGCACCTCGGTGGCACCGCGGGCGACCTTCGTGACCAACTCCCCTGGGAACCCTTCAGACCAGTCTGCGATCAGTGGCCCAGCGGGAGAGCTCGTACCGGTTGGAGAGCTGGGTCTTCCGCAGGACGCTCGACACGTGCGTCTCCACCGTCTTCACGCTGATGAACAGCTCGGACGCGATCTCCTTGTAAGCGTAGCCACGGGCGAGCAGCCGCAGCACGTCGCGTTCGCGCGGCGTCAGCAGGTCGAGCTCGGGGTCGCTGATCGGCGCGGCACCCGGCCGGTCGGCGAACGCGTCCAGCACGAACCCGGCGAGGCGCGGCGAGAACACCGCGTCGCCCTCCGAGACCCGCACGACGGCCTTGACCAGCTCCTGGCTGGAGATCGTCTTGGTGACGTAGCCGCGGGCACCGGCGCGGATCACGTTGATGACGTCCTCCGCCGCGTCGGAGACCGACAGGGCGAGGAACGTGACCTCCGGGATCTTGGTGCGGATCTGCCGCAGCACCTCGGCGCCGCCGCCGTCGGGCATGTGCACGTCCAGCAGCACCACGTCCGGCCGGTGGTGCGCGATCCCCGCCACCGCCTCGCCGACGCTGCCGGCCTCACCGACCACCTCCACCTCGTCGGTGATGGTGTCGAGCTCCGCGCGCACCCCGGCGCGGAACAACGCGTGGTCGTCCACCAGGAACACCCTCACGGTCACGTCCTGGCCTCCGTCTTCCTCGGCATCTCGAGCTGCACCTCGGTCCCCTCTCCGGGAGCTGTGCGCAGTCGCACCTTTCCGCCGTGCCGGTCCATCCTCCCCCGGATGCTGCCGGCGAGGCCATGCCGGTCCTCAGGAACCGTGTCGGGGTCGAACCCCTTGCCCCTGTCGCGCACGAAGACCGTCACCTTGTCGGGCTCGATCTCGGCGTAGACGCTGACCTCGCCGACCCCGGCGTGCTTGGCGGCGTTGACCATCGCCTCCTTCGATGCCTGGATCAACGCGAACATGCCGTCCTCCAGCTCGCAGTCCCCGACCACGACCTGGGACACGGCGATGGCGAAGCCGTCTTCCACCTCCGCGCACGTCTGCGCGATGGCGACGCCCATGGTCGTCGGCTGTTCGCCCAGCTCACGGCCGTAGAGCCAGCTGCGCAGCTCGCGTTCCTGGCTGCGGGCCAGGCGCTTGACCTCCCGTGACGACTCGGACTGCTTCTGGATGAGGGCGAGCGTCTGCAGCACGGAGTCGTGCAGGTGGGCGGCGATCTCGGCGCGTTCCTCGGTGCGGATGCGAGCCGTGCGTTCCGCGTCGAGGTCGCGCACCAGGCGCATCCACAACGGCACGGTCAGCACCGCGACACCGATCAGCGTGGCGAGAACGGCGAGCGCGACGCTCGGCAGGTTCTGGATGGAGTCGTTCGACACGAGGAACGCGGCAACCCCCGCCGCGACCAGTGCCGCCCCCGACGCCGTCCGCACCACACCCGTCCTCTTCCCCGTACCCAGCGCACCGTCCTTCCAGCGACGCCGTTGCGCTTCGTCGGCCTCGCGCCACACGACGGCGGCACCGACGAGCGCGACGGCGATGGGGCCGGTCACCCAGCCGCTGGCGGTGTTGCCGAGCAGTCCCGTGAACACCGCGACGCCCAGACCGAGCGCGGCGAGGCCGATGGCCTGCTGCCACTCCTTGCGGTCCTTGTCGGTCTCCGGTTCGGCCACAGCGGACTGCGGGACGAACATCCACAGCAACGCGTAGGCGATGATCCCGATCCCGCTGAAAGCGGCGAGCACGGCGAAGACCGCGCGCACCCAGAAGACGGGTGCGCCGAGGTGGTCCGCCAGCCCGCTCGCGACGCCCGCGACCACCCGGCCGGTGCGTCGACGGCGCATCGGCTCGATCTGTGCACTCACCACCCGATCGTCACACGTCACGGGGAGTTGTTCATCAGGGATGACCCCGGTTCCGTTGTTCAGGGCTGGTCCCTGATGTGCCAGAGCTGTTGTACGAGCAACCTTGTCGTCGTGAGCGGGACTGAGAAGGCAATGCAGGGCGTGGCGGACACGCTCAGGGAGTTCTGGGCCCACCGTCCGGTGCGGCCCCGTGCAGGACGCAAGCTCGGCGGTGTCGCCACCGGGATCGCCCTGCGCTACCAGATCGACCCGGTGATCGTGCGGATCGCGTTCGTCGCGCTCGCGTTGTCCGGCGGTGTCGGTCTGCCGATGTACCTCGCGGGCTGGCTGCTGCTGCCGGAGGAGGGCGACGAGGTCTCGCCGCTGGAGGCGCTGCTCAGCAAGGGCACCAGCTCCACCAACCAGGCGCAGAC
>JASLAV010000670.1 GCA_030146905.1 Lentzea sp.
GGCGCGGTGCGCGGGCCCTGCGACTGCATCGTGCGCGGGCCGTGGGTGCCGGGACCGGAGGACGGCATCACGGCGGTGCCGGACGGCGGGGTCATCGGGCGTGGCGGGATGACCTGCGTGGCGGGGACGGGGACGCCCGCCGCGATCGCCTTCAGCTCCGCCGCCGCCTGCGCCGCGGTCGGGCGCTGCGAGGGCTCGTTCGCGAGCAGCCGGGTCAACAGCCCGGTCAGAGGGCCTGAGCGCGTCGGCGGGCGGGTCTCGCCGCGGGCGACCTTGTAGAGCAAGCCCAGGTCGTTGGTGCTCTTGCCGAACGGCGGTTCACCCTCGGTCATCGCGTAGATCGTCGCGCCGAGCGAGAACACGTCCGACGCCGGCGCGGGCTCCGCGCCCCTGGCCAGCTCCGGCGCGAGGTAGGCGGGCGTGCCGGCGAGCATGCCCGTCTTCGTCACGGCGACATCGCCCAAAGCGCGCGAAATGCCGAAATCGGTGATCTTGACGGCGCCGTCACGTCCAATGAGGACGTTTCCCGGCTTGATGTCGCGGTGCACGATGCCCGCCTCGTGGGCGGCGGCCAGCGCGCCGGCGGCCAGCGACCCGATCCGCGCGGCCTCCAGGGCCGGCATGGTGCCGCGGTCGCTCAGGATCGACGAGAGGTTGCGGGACGGCAAATACTCCATGACCAGACATGGCTTGCCGTCCTCGACGACGACGTCGTACACGGCGATGGCGTTCGGGTGCTGCAGGCGCGCGGCGATGCGGCCCTCGCGCATGGCGCGCTGGACCGCTTCGTGGAACTCGTTCGGCTGAACTTCGGTGAGAAGCAGCTGCTTGACCGCCACGTCTCGGTGCAGGAGCTCGTCGCGTGCACGCCACACGACACCCATCGCACCGGCGCCGAGTTCATCGAGCAGGACGTAGCGGTCGCCAACCTTGTTCACGCGGGCACGGTACCCGTAGCACTCCCGTAACCCTGTGAGTCTCACGGAAACGGTGCACTGGGAGAGGACAGGAAGTGCCCTCGGTGTGGTCGAGAGACCCTGGACACTTGCGCCGCTGGAGGTGTGCGATCGACCTATGTTGGGTACGGATCTACTTGGGGCAACCCGCTGACGAGCGGTTTGGCCGGGCAGGGCAGGATTACAGGCGACGCGGACCGACACGGCGGAAGGGCGCTGCCGATGAGTGGACGGCTCGGTATCGACGATGTTTCCCCGGTGGTCTCGGCTGGTAGATATCCAGCCAAAGCCGTTGTGGGAGAACACGTTCCGGTGGAAGCCACGGTGTGGCGCGAGGGGCATGACAGACTCGCCGCGACGGTGACGTGGCGCGGGCCGGAGGACCGGGTCGCCCGTCAGACGCGCATGCACGAGGTCAGCACCGGCCTCGACCGCTGGGGAGCGACCATCGTCCCCGACGCGGAGGGCGTGTGGACCTTCCGGGTGGACGCGTGGAGCGACCCCTGGGCGACGTGGAACCACGCCGTTTCGGTGAAGATCGCGGCGGGACAGGGTCCCGGCGATCTCGCGAACGACCTCGAGATCGGCGCCCAGCTGCTCGACCGGGTGGCGCGGCGACCCGACAGGAGGCAGGAGCGAGCACTCCTCGTGACCGCGGCCGAGGCGCTGCGGGACGCGGACCGGCCCCTGAACGAACGCGTCGCGCCCGCCTTCGCCGACGACGTCCAGAAGATCATGTTCGAGCACCCGGTGCGCGAGCTGATCACCAAGGGCAAGACGCACAAGATCTGGTGCGACCGCAAGAAGGCCGCGTACGGCTCCTGGTACGAGTTCTTCCCGCGCAGCACCGGCGGGATCGACGAGACCGGCCGGGCGGTGCACGGCACGTTCGCCACGGCGACCAAGGAGCTCGACCGCGTCGCCGCGATGGGCTTCGACGTCGTCTACTTCCCGCCGATCCACCCGATCGGGCGGGTCAACCGCAAGGGTCCCAACAACACGCTCGTCGCGGGCCCCGAGGACACCGGCTCCCCCTGGGCGATCGGCGCCGACGAGGGCGGGCACGACGCGATCCACCCCCAGCTCGGCACCATCGAGGACTTCGACGCGCTCGTGGAGCGCGCGAGGGAGCTCGGCATGGAGGTGGCGCTGGACTTCGCGCTGCAGTGCGCGCCGGACCACCCGTGGGTGCTCAAGCACCCGGAGTGGTTCACCACCCGGCCGGACGGCACGATCGCGTACGCCGAGAACCCGCCCAAGAAGTACCAGGACATCTACCCGATCAACTTCGACCTCGACCCGCAGGGCCTCTACCACGAGGTGCTGCGCGTGGTCCTGTACTGGGCAGAGCACGGGGTGCGGATCTTCCGGGTCGACAACCCGCACACCAAGCCGCCGGACTTCTGGCACTGGTTGATCTGGAAGGTCAAGGAGGTCTACCCCGACACGCTGTTCCTGTCGGAGGCCTTCACCCGTCCCGCCCGGCTCTACGGCCTGGCCAAGCTCGGCTTCACCCAGTCCTACACCTACTTCACGTGGCGGACGAGCAAGCAGGAGCTGATCGAGTTCGGCGAGGACCTGCGCGACCACTGGGACGAGGCGCGGCCGAACCTCTTCGTGAACACGCCGGACATCCTGCACGAGTCGCTTCAGCACGGCGGCCCCGGCATGTTCGGGCTCCGCGCGGCCCTCGCGGCCACGCTCGCGCCGAGCTGGGGCGTGTACAGCGGCTACGAGCTGTTCGAGCACGAAGCCGTGAAGCCCGGCAGCGAGGAGTACCTCAACTCCGAGAAGTACCAGCTGCGGCCTCGCGACTACGCCCGTGCACTGGCTGACGGGCGGTCACTGGAGCCGTGGCTGCGCAAGCTGAACCACATTCGCAAAGCACACCCGGCACTTCAGCAGATGCGCACGCTGAAGTTCCAGCACGCCGACAACGACGCGCTCGTCGCCTTCTCCAAGCGCGACCCGGAGACGGGCGACACGGTCGTGGTCGTGGTCAGCCTCGACCCGAACAACGCGCAGGAGGGGACTCTGTACCTCGACCTGCCGGAGCTCGGGTTCGACTGGCACGAGCGGGTGATCGCGCACGACGAGGTCACCGGTGAGACGTGGGACTGGGGTCAGGCCAACTACATCCGCCTCGAACCCTGGCGTGCCACCGCGCACGTCGTGAGCCTGCAGCGCCGATTCAGCTGATCAACCCCGCACAACCCCCGACGAGGTGGGCATCATGGTCGACGACTCCCGTCCCGACGCTGCGCTCGGGCTGGAAGGCATTCCGCACACCGGCGAGGCCATCAACGACGACGGCATGCTGATCGAGCCCCAGGCCGAGGACTTCAAGTCGGCGCAACCGGCATCGGCGAACCCGAGCTGGTTCAAGGGCGCCGTGTTCTACGAGGTGCTGGTCCGCGCCTTCAGCGACTCCAACGGCGACGGGACGGGTGACCTCCGCGGTCTCGCGTCGCGTCTCGACTACCTGGAGTGGCTCGGCATCGACTGCCTCTGGCTGCCGCCGTTCTACGCGTCGCCGCTGCGCGACGGCGGGTACGACATCAGCGACTTCCGCGCGGTGCTGCCGGAGTTCGGCACCGTCGAGGACTTCGTGTACCTGCTGGAGGAGGCGCACCGGCGCGGGATCCGGGTGATCACGGACCTGGTGCTCAACCACACCAGCGACGCGCACCCGTGGTTCCAGGAGTCGAGGCAGAACCCGGACGGCCCGTACGGCGACTTCTACGTGTGGAGCGACGACGACTCGCGCTATGCCGACGCGCGGATCATCTTCGTCGACACCGAGTCGTCGAACTGGACCTACGACCCGGTGCGCGGCCAGTTCTTCTGGCACCGCTTCTTCAGCCACCAGCCGGACCTCAACTACGAGAACCCGGACGTGCAGGAGGCGATGCTCGACGTCCTGCGCTTCTGGCTCGACCTGGGCATCGACGGGTTCCGCCTCGACGCCGTGCCGTACCTCTTCGAGGAGGAGGGCACGAACTGCGAGAACCTGCCGCGCACCCACGAGTTCCTGAAGAAGTGCCGCAAGGTCGTCGACGACGAGTTCCCCGGCAGGGTGCTGCTCGCGGAGGCCAACCAGTGGCCGTCGGACGTGGTCGAGTACTTCGGTGACCCGGAGATCGGCGGCGACGAGTGCCACATGGCGTTCCACTTCCCGCTGATGCCGCGGATCTTCATGGCGGTGCGGCGCGAGTCGCGGTTCCCGATCTCGGAGATCCTGGCCCAGACGCCGTCGATCCCCGAGAACGCCCAGTGGGGCATCTT
>JASLAV010000684.1 GCA_030146905.1 Lentzea sp.
GGGCTCAAGGGTGTGATCGTCGCCAGTCCGGCCAACCCCACCGGCACCGTGGCCGAGGTGGAGCCCATCGCGGCGTGGTGTGCTGACAACGGGGTGCAGTTGATCAGCGACGAGATCTACCACGGGATCAGCTACGGGGAGCCCCTGCGGTGTGCGTGGGAGACGTCGCGGGAGGCGATCGTCGTGAACTCGTTCTCCAAGGCGTTCGCGATGACCGGGTGGCGGCTGGGGTGGATGCTCCTGCCCGAGCGGCTCAGGCGGGCTGTCGACTGCCTGACCGGCAACTTCACGTTGTGCCCGCCCGCGTTGGCGCAGTTCGCCGCGGTCGAGGCGTTCCACGAGGACGCTTATCGCGAGACGGCCGAGCACCTGCAGCGGTACAAGGTCAACCGGGATCTGCTCGTGGAAGGGTTGGTCGAGCTCGGCATCGACAGGCTGGCGCCGGCGGACGGGGCGTTCTACGTGTACGCGGACGTCCGGCACCTCACCGATGACTCGATGGGGTTCTGCAAGCGGCTGCTCGACGAGACCGGGGTGGCGATCGTGCCGGGCATCGACTTCGACCCCGTGGACGGGCACCACTTCGTGCGCATGTCGTTCGCCGGGTCCACCCAGGACATCG
This sequence comes from Lentzea sp., assembly GCA_030146905.1. Next base: position 623 of record JASLAV010000684.1, read on the forward strand.
AGGAAGCCCTGCGGCGGTTGAAGGCCTGGCTCTGAGGTCCACTGAGCAAGGAACAAGGCAAGAGCAACAAAACCAGGGCCCGGGACGTTCACGAGGCGGAGAGGGGAGGCACCTGTGTGGGCGATCATCGGGTGGCTGGTGGCGATCTGGATCGTGCTGGCCGTTGTCGGCGCCGTGGTGAAAGGACTTTTCTGGCTGGCGGTGATTGGAGGACTACTCCTCGCAGGCACCGCGGCCTTCGGTGCGATCAAATCCAAGCGGTGACCCTGGACTTCCCGGCGGTGCCCCTGGATTAAAGCGGGAACACCGCTCACCATGGGGCGATGTCGTCAGCCGATGAGGCCCGCCTCGAGCGGTGGGAGCGGAAGGTCGAGTGGCCGTTGACGGTGCTCGCCGTGATTTTCCTCGCCGCCTACGCGTGGCAGGTGCTGGACGACCACGAGAGCCTCCACCTCCCGTTGGAGGTGGTGTTGTGGCTGGTCTGGGGTGTGTTCGCGGCGGATTACGCGGTCAGGTTCTCGCTCGCGGGTGACAAGTTGTGGTTCCTCAGGACGCACCTGTTCGAGCTCGCCGCCGTCGTGCTGCCGATGGTGCGGCAGCTCAGGGTGTTGCGGTTGATCACCGTCATCACGTTGCTCAACAAGAAGTTCCAGCACAAGATCCGGCAGCGGGTCAGCATTTACGTCGCGGGCGTGACGTTGATCGTCGGTTTTTGTTCGAGTCTTGCCGTTCTGGATGCGGAAAGGCATGCGGAAAACGCCAGCATCACCACGTTCGGGGATGCGTTGTGGTGGACGATGACCACCATGTCGACGGTCGGGTACGGCGACCGCTACCCCGTCACGGCCGAGGGGCGGCTGGTCGCGGCGTTGCTCATGATCGGTGGCATCGCCCTGCTCGGTGTCATCACCGGCACGATCGCCAGCTGGCTCGTGGAGAAGCTGCGCGGTGCCGAGGAGGCGGAGCTCGAGACCGCGCAGGAGCTGCGGAACCTACGGGCCGAGATCGCCGAACTCCGTGCGGAGCTCGGCGCGCGCGGCACGGGCTGACGTCCACAGGCGGGCGTCCCAGCCCGCTGCCAGTGCGCTCTCCACGTTGGACTGGCGGTCGTCGAAGAAGATGATGTCGGAGGAGTCGACCACGGACTCCACGTGCTTCCAGATGGCCGCGTCCGGCTTCGCGTAGCCGAGGTCGCCGGAGAAGACCAGGTGCCGGAAGTGCCGCGCCCACGGCATCTCCTCGGCCAGCCGCGCGAACGTCGACGGCGCGTTCGACAGCAGTGCCAGCGGCACGTCGAGGGCGGCCAGGTCCTCGATCAGCGCGACGGTCTCCAGCACCGGGTCGTCCAGCCAGCCCGCGTTGTCCATCGCGGTGAGCTCGCGGACGAGGGCGTCGTCGACGGTCACACCCAGAGCGGCGGCGATGCGCGCCCAGTACTCGGCGTCGGAGCCGCCGCGGTCGTAGGCGTCGCGGTCCCAGTAGGCGGTCTCGAACACCTCCGGCGTCACCCCGAGCTTCGACGCCATCGCGGGCCTCGCCGGGTTCCGCTGGCTGATCACCTCGCCGAAGTCGAACACGATCCAGCGCATCTCAGGCGTCCTCTCGTAGGCGGCGCAGCACCTCGGCGATGCCGGACGAGTCCACGTCGCCGTGCGTCACGAACCGAACCTTGCCCGACATCGGGCTCGCGAGAACCCCGACATCGCTCAACGACAACAGCGTCTTCTCCAGGTCCGGCACCGCGGCCAGCACGATGTTCGTGGCGGGCTCGTCCACCTGCCAGCCCAGCGCCCGCAACCCGGAAGCCAATTCATAGGCATTCGAATGATCGGCGGCCAGGCGGTCGATCCGCTCGAGAGCGACTAGACCGGCGGCGGCGAGCACCCCGCCCTGCCGGACCCCGCCGCCGAGCATCTTCCGCACGCGGCGGGCCTCGACGACGAACGACGCGGAGCCGGCCACCACGGACCCGACCGGCGCACCGAGGCCCTTCGACAGGCAGACCTGCACGGTGTCGGATCCGGCGGCCAGCGCGGCGGGCGGCACGCCCAGTGCCACCGACGCGTTCCACAGCCGGGCGCCGTCGAGGTGGACGGCCAGGCGGGCGGACCGGGCGGCGGACACCAGCGCGGCGTGCTCGTCGGCCGTGGTCACGGTGCCGCCGGACGAGTTGTGCGTGTTCTCCAGGCACAACAACGTGGTGCGCAGGCCGTAGTAAGGGGACTCGCCGCCGGCGGCGGCGGTCACCGCGGCCGGGGTCATGACGGGCAGCGCGTGCGGCATCCCGCCCGCCAGCCACGCGGCGGTCCCGAGCTCGGCGTCGAGGACGTGCGCGCCGAGCGGGGCCAGGAACCGGTCGCCGCGGTCCAGGTGCAGGAAGAGAGCGATCAGGTTGCCCATCGAACCGGAGGGCACCCACAGGGCGGCCTCGACGCCGAGCAGGTCCGCGACGCGCTCCTCCAGGGCTGCCATCGTCGGGTCGTGGTCCAGCACGTCGTCGCCCACCTCGGCGGACGCCATCGCGCGGCGCATCTCCTCGTCCGGGCGGGTGACGGTGTCCGAGCGCAGGTCGATGGGGGTCACGACGCCGATCACATCACATCCGGTGAACGACCCAGGGGGTGATGTAGCTCTCCCCGGTGGTTCGTGCAACCGTTGTTGCCTCAGATTCCGTCCAGTCAGTGCAACTCGAGGAAACGAGCGGAGAGCAGTCCGCGTGGATCAGCGCGACGAGCAGGAGTTCGCGGAGTACTTCGTGGCTCGCCGTGAGGCCGTGCGCCGAACGGCATACCTGCTGTGCGGCGACTGGCACCGCGCTGACGACTTCGCGCAGACG
>JASLAV010000795.1 GCA_030146905.1 Lentzea sp.
CAGGACCAGCACGCCCACGGGCCCGGGTGCGACCACTACGGCGCCAAGGACAGCGGTCCTAAAGATCAGAGGTCCCTGCTCGATGCGGCTTTGGCCTCACCGAGCCGTTAGCTTCCCGGCTCGCTGCGCGCCGAGGCGGAGCCGTTCTTCCACAACGACTTCTCCGGTGTCCGCCTGCACGACGACCCGGTGGCGCGGCATGCCACCGAGGCGATGGGGGCTCAGGCCATGACGGTGGGCGCCCATCTCTTCCTTCCCCCGGACGGAACCCGGAACAAGGCGCTCGTCGGTCACGAGCTCAGCCACCTCGACAAGAACCTCAAGGGCGTACGCGAGACGGGCGCCGACAACGGCGCCGGGGTCACCGTCACCGACCCCGCCCAGCGCTCCGAGCGGACAGCGGACAGCGACGGCGTGGCCTTCGCCGCAGGGGCGGGAACAGCCCCATCCGTCATCGCACAGCGAGCCGCCACGGTGCAGGCCCCGCAACACAGCGTCGGCGATGTCGTGACCAGAATGCCGGCAGAGCAGGGCGGGAGTCCGCGACCGGCGAGGCCGATGGCACGGCCCCCGGCGGGACGGCCACTCCATGTTCAACGCGCCCCAGGCAGCTCCTCCGACGAATTCAGCGACGGCGGGATCACCGAACAAGACCTTGCCAGGAGCAGCCGCACAAAATTCATCGCCGCCCTCTACGAGGAGTTCAAAAAATCCAACCAGTGGGATTTGAGCGGCACGCAGGGCGGCGATGATTTCACGGCCGTGAAACGGCCGAAGAAAAAATCGAGGCCAAGGTCCTTCGCGGACACGCCTGAGGTCAAAGAGCTTCGACGGGTGTCGATGATCGTCAGGATGTACCTCAAGAACAATGGAATGGATCCAGTGGAAGTGCAGGCAGGCATCAGCGGTGACGGCAGACTCGTTATCGCAGCCAATGACGCTTATTCGAATGGGCAACTACAGCGTCTGTTCGAAGCGGGCAACGGCGCTCAGATTCTGGCAAACATGATGGAAGACACCCGTCGAAAAAAAATTCCTGCCGAGAAGAGACACCAGAACGAGATCCACAATACCGCGATCCGGCAGCACATGAAGGTGAAACCCAAGGCCGACTCCCCCCTGAATTTGCCGGGTATCCAGAGTGCGCTGAGTTCGGGGGTCACGGTGGCGACGGACGGACGTCCCGGACTGCACGCGGAGCGGCGAATCCTCGCACGCAACGGCGGCGTCACTCCGGAACATCTGGGCGGCACCAAGCGGCCCTGCCCCTCGTGCTCTTACGCGCTCTACCCGGAAGGAAATCCGAGAATTCATCCGGGAGTCTTCCGTTCCGATGACGTCTCCAACATCGGTTTCCCCGAATACGATCACAGCAATCTGGGGAACGAGAAAGCTCGCGCGGAGAGCATGTTCCAGAAGATAAATAAGATCGAGAGCACGTACGTGACAGTGACGAAGTATGGCGTGGAGGTCCCGGAAATAGGATCGGAATCGGAGTCCGAATCGGATTGACAAGGACTGGAGTGCTGGAACTGCGCTGCTATCAGTATCACCCCGGATCCGTCTTGCGCCTGCTCCGCGACCACGGTTAAACCGTCGAGCCATCGCCGGCCACAGCCTGATCGAATCATGGCAGGTCAGGCGGCAAAACGTTGTCTGTCGTGCCATTGCTACCGGAACCCCCGAGTGGGCGACGAGCCCGTACGGGTGCAGCGTGCGTTCGCTGCGCCGGCCGTCGGCGGCGGTGTACCGGATCGACACCGGCCGGTGCCGGCTCACCGCGTCGGCGAGGCAGAGCAGGAGCGCGGCCTCCGGGACGAACGGCTCACCGGCCGCAGCGGTGAAGGCGAGCGAGCCGAGCACGGCGTCGAGTCTGCCGCCGAGCCGGGCGGGCAGCACCCGGCGGATCTTCGCCGCCGCCGTCTCACTCGCGGTGCCTGTCATCAGGCCTGTTCGGCGGCCCGCGACCAGGCCGAGCAGCACGGCGAGCGCTTCGTCGTCGGTCAGCATGAGCGGAGGCATCCGGAACCCGGAGGCGAGCCGGAAGCTGCCGTAGCGGTCACGCACCGACTCGGCCGCCCTCGCCATCGCCGGCACGCACCCGCACGGTCGCGTTGTTCGCGCCCGGCTCGGCGCATCCAGCCGCAGCGTCATCATCGAGTTCCGCATCGACGACGTGGACGGCGTTCACCGCAACCTGGCCGGTTTCGTGGACCTCGTCGCCGAGCCCACCACGATGCCCTGGGGCAACCGTTCGCTGTTGTTTCGCGATCCCGACGGCAACCTGGTCAACTTCTTCACGCCGCCACACCGCGCCGAGTCCTGACCTCCGATGGGCTCGGCCGGGCGGGTGGTGGCAAAACGACGAGCAGGCTCGCGTGGTCTGGCGGGAAGCGCTGGAGCTGTACCGGAAGCAAGGCCGCGATGTCGACGTCGAGCGCGTTCGCCGCCACCTCGACCATCTCGATGACACCGAGGTTGTTGCGTCTCATAGAGGTTGACGCACAAGGCTTTCCTTGAGCTGGGCTGCGTCATGTTCATTGAGACATGTCCGGCACGCCTGTCTCAGTGATCTTGACGCAAGTTGTCGAATCACCGCGCGACGGAAGTCGTGTCCAGTCCCGCCGCGTGAACACCGAGAACGCACTGCGCTCTCGAGATTCGCGACCAGGTTCTACAAGGCGACGAGTTCAGCGATCTTCTTAGCGATGTCTTCTAGCGAGTCCTCGTCGGTGCTGAGTCCGTTGCGGGAGCCGAGGAGCGGGCTGATCGCCCGAATTTCGCTGTACGTCACCCCGTGCGCGACGGGGATCAGTAGGTCGCGAGCCAGCAGCTCAGAGAGTTCCTTCTCAGACACACCACCGCTTTCGATGCGCTTGAGGAAGGCGGGCGTGATGAGGACGAGGCCGATGCGCGTCTTGGCCAGGCCCTTGTCGATCTCCCGCATGAACGGCAGGCCGAGGATGATGTCCCGCTCGCTGAACCAGACCGACACGTCCTGCGCTTCGAGAAGGTCGTGCAGTTCAGTCGCGGTCTCTTTCCGATCGTCCCAGGCATGGCAGAGGAACAGGTCATAGGACTCGGCGCGCGGTCCCACCGCTTCAACTTGTTGACGGTAGCGATCCAGCGCCGCGGCTTCGCCAGAGTTGTAGGCGACGGAAGAGTTGGCCGGCGACCAACGCGGACGAGTTGATCGGCCAGCCCCACCTCCACCACTGGATCCGCCAGTGCCGCTCGAAGCGCGAGGGGTCGGCGAGATGTAGGAGGACGGAGAGTAGGACGACCGGTATCGGCCACCGTGGACAGGACAGTCTGCGCCGCCGCCACGGATGTGGCCGCGTACGGGCGCTGTGCATCGCATGGTTCGAGTCTAGGAGCGACCACCGACAGTCCTGAGTAGTGCAGAGGCTTCCAGTACACCGGATGAAGCTGGCCTCCCTACACGTCCCTGCGAGCGTCAAGCTCAGCCGTGTACACGACCGCGAACATCGACATCCGCGACCAGTTCGGCGACCTGTTCTCAGAACGACCTTTCTGAGGGGACATCGAGGCGATGGCGGGCGCCAGGTTCGGCGAGGTGCCCGTGCCCGGTGGCCGGCCGCAGAAGTGGTAGATCAGGTTGGACTGGCTAAGACTGCATGCAACGAGGGAACCAGGACCTAGCCGCCATCGCCTGATAAGCGCCTCTTCCTCGGCGCGCAGCCGATCCTCCGCCAGGGGCCGCAGCCAGTGCAGGGCCCGTAGCCTGAGCGCGATCTGGTCGGCGATGAGCACATTGACCCGCTGCCGAGTCGTGCCAGCGTACTTGGGGCGGCCGTACCGCTGGCCGGGACGGGCGCCGCCGGAGCGCGGTAAACGTCGCTTCGTCACCATCCACAAGTGCGTGGTCAGCCCGACGTAAACCACATGCTGACCTCGCCGCCCACGACGGTGAACGCGTACAGACCGGGTGAGTCCGGGACATCGCCTGGCGCGACCCACTCGCAGCCCAAGCCATCTGGCAGCGGGACATAGGTCGCGCGGAGCGAGATTTCATGTGCGGCGAATCCGATCGAATGAAGCTCGTCGTCAGTCACCGGGTAACCGGGCAGGGCGTGATTCGACGAAGCCATGTTCAGGCGCTCCTCCCGGTTACCCCTAGGCGCACCCACGCTACGCCCCCAAACGTTGCCTACTGCACTACCTCTTGGTGGTCTAGATAAGATTTTATTCGATAACTTATGCACGTGCCTAGCGCAACAAGCGCGTATCATGTACGGTAAGCGCCACTCGACCTCCATCAGGGGGCTGAGCCCCTGATTAGGAGGTTAGCTATGAGCATCAGCGTGGACCCGAAGCTGCTGTCGAGGCCGCAGGACTCCAGCACGTACTTGGCTCTCAAGACGATGCAGGGAGGGCGCGCGGTGTACTCGACGCGCGTTCCGCTGCTGGATCTTCCGACGATCCTCCCGGTTCCGGACCCGAGCAACGTCGACAAGGACAACCGCAAGGTCGATCGCCTGCACGCCAAGCAGTTCGGTGAGTACCTCGACTCCAAGCAGGACTGGGTCGCACCCGCCCTCCTGGCCCGTGACGGCGGTGGCTGCACGTTCCAGAAGGCCGACGAGGAGGGCCGGGTCGGCTACCTGACTGTTCCGTGGGCGATCGGTGGCATCGCCACGCTTCGCACCATCGATGGCCAGCACCGGATTCTGGGTGTCTCCATCGAGAAGCAGCGCATCACGGACGCCGTCTCCTCGATCGACCGCGAACTGGCCCGCAAGGTCAGCGTGGACAAGGCCGCGAAGCTCCAGGCCGAGCGTGAGCGGCTCGTAGGGCAGATGACCCGCCTCAAGGAGGAGTACGTCGGCCTGGACATCTACGTCGAGCCCGACCCGATCAAGTCCCAGCAGATGTTCGTCGACGTCGCCGACAACGCCAAGGGCATCAGCAGCGCGGTGCGCGCGCGCTTCGACAACTACAAGGTTGCCAACCGCACCCTGTCCGACGTCATCGACCACCCGCTGCTCAAGGGACGGGTCGACGCGGAGCAGGACCGCATGACCCTGAAGAACCCCAACCTGATGGGTGCCAAGCACGTCGCGGACATCACCCGCGCCGTCATCGCCGGGGCCGGCGGCAGGATCAGCAAGAAGGCCGAGCAGAGCCTGACCGACGGCGAGGTTATCGAGCAGGTCAAGGACTTCCTCGACATCATCTCCACCGCCTTCGGCGACCTGGCCGCGGTGACGGAGGACGACCCGGAGGCCGAGCGCAAGCCCGATGAGCTGACCATGTCGCAGAAGCTGCGGCGCACCTCACTGCTCGGCTCGGTGGGCATGCTGCGCGTGCTGGGGGGTGTGTTCCGCGAGTTGCGTGCGGGTGAGAACCCCGCCGAACTCGACGACATCGCCGCGTTCTTCAAGAAGCTCGACACGCACATGGCCGCCCCTGTGACGGAGTCCAGCATCTGGCGCACCACCGACGCCAACAAGGACTTCGAACCCGACGCCTTCGCGCCGATCATGCGCACGCAGAACATCGTCCACCTGGTCGGCGTGATCGCGGGCTGGTACAAGAAGGCACCCACCGCGCTGTGACCTGAGTGCGGCGGGCGCTCCGCTCCATCGCCGTGTACAGCCGCGTCCCGGCCTCGAACACTCTGTGGCCGGGACGCGGCTGTATGAG
>JASLAV010000894.1 GCA_030146905.1 Lentzea sp.
CGGGTCGAGGTTCTTGTTCGCGTGCCGCACGTACAGCGTCGTGATCACGAAGGTCGACACGAACTGCAGCAGGCCGAAGATGAGCCCGACGTTGATGTTGCCGAGCACCTTGGTGGACATGAAGCCGTGCGCGTAGTCCGCGAGCAGCACGTACAGCAGGTACCAGGCGAGGAACAGGCCGGAGACGGGGAAGACGAACTTGCGCAGGCGTTGCTTCAGCTCGATGAAGTCATCGCTCGCTTGGACGTCGACCCACTGCTGCGCGTCCGGGGCCGACTCAGACGGGGTGTGATCAACACTGCTCACAGTCCCCTCCTCGCGGTACTCGTCGTGGATGTCCGCAACGTGACGTGCACGTAATGCCTCCAGGTGCGGTCCGTTCTTGGTCGAGAACCGTATGGAGACTTGAGTCACTCAGGTAAGGCCCCGATCGTGCCGTTGCGCCCAGCAGTCGGGTGATGCGACGAACGGTAGGTATGCGTAGACGAACAGCACTCTGCGTGACCAGATTCACCGTTCACCGATTCGAGTGACGGTTTTCACCCATTTGAAACGGTCACTACTCACCGTGTGCGACCGACTCCCCTGTGCTTGTCCTCGGCCATCCGCGCCTTCTCCTCAGCGGTCCCGAAGCGGGCGATGTCGCGGTCGCGGATGAACCCCAGCGGGTCCGGCGCGTGCAGCCGCAGGAGGATCAGGTTGACGTCCGCGGGAACGCGCCGGCGGGTCGCCTTGCTGACGATGATCATCGTCGCGAACGCGAGCGGAACGGTGATCAGCGCAGGTTGCGTGATGAACGCCGGCGCCCAGCGGCCGGTGTAGGAGCTGATGACGCTCACGACCTGAGCCGAGATGACCGTGCCGCCGCCGACCACGAGCCCGCACACCGCGCCCACCCACGTGAGCCCGCGCCACCAGATCCCGAGGACCAGAAGCGGGCAGAAGGTCGACGCGGCGAGCGCGAACGACATCGCCACCGTCAGTGACGCGTCGGAGCGCGGGAGGAGCTGGGCGAGGCCGATCGCGACGAATCCGGTGAACACGGTCGCCCACCGGAAGTCACGGACCTTGCCCGGCAGGATGTCCGTCGAGACCACCCCCGCGACCGACACCACGAGGCCCGACGAGGTCGACAGGAACGCCGCGAACGCGCCGGCGGCGACGATCGCGCCGAGGATCTGGCCGCCGAGGTTCGGCACCATCGTCTCCGGCAGCATCAGCACCGCCGCGTCGGTCTTGCCGTTCACCAGCAGCTGCGGCAGGAAGAGCCGCGACAGCACGCCCAGCACCGTCGGGAAGATGTAGAACAGGCCCAGCAGGTAGAGCACGTGCAGCGCCGTGCGGCGGGCCGCCTTGCCGTCGGGGTTGGTGTAGAAGCGGACCAGGACGTGCGGCAGGCCCATCGTGCCGAGGAACGTCGCGAAGATCAGCGAGTACGTCCTGATCAGCTCCGACAGCCCACCGGTCTGGGGGTGCGTCCAGTCGTAGTTCGTCGTCGGCGAGCCCTCGACCACCGGCACCGGGCTGCCGGCGGTGAACTCCAGCACCGTGCCGGGGGTCAGCTCGTAGACGCCGCGGCCCCAGAACACCGGGCCGTCCGCGTCCCTGCCGTCGATCTGGCCGCTCACCCTCAGCGTCAGCGGCTCGTCGACGCGGACCTTGACCACCTGCTCCGCCACGGTGATCTTCTCGGCCTCCGGGAACCGGACAACGCCGTTGTCGCTGATCGGCTGCGTGCCGCGGTCGGGCGAGGCGAGGAACACCACGAAGAGCACGAACGTGGGCGCGGCGATCGCGAAGAGCTTGCCCCAGTACTGGAACGCCTGCACCAGCGTGATCGCGCGCATGCCGCCGCCGAGCACGTTGACCACCACGATCGCCGTGACGACCATGCCGCCGAACCACGCGGGCAGCCCGGTGATCGTCGTGAGCGTCAGGCCGGCGGACTGCAGCTGCGGCACCAGGTACAGCACGCCGATGCACACCACGAAGAACGTGCTGAAGTGCCGCACGTTCACCGACCCCAGCCGGGCCTCGGCGAAGTCCGGCAGCGTGTACGCGCCGGAGCGGCGCAGCGGGGCGGCCACGAACAGCAGCAGCGCGAGGTAGCCGGCGGTGAAGCCGATCGGGTACCAGAGCGCGTCGACGCCGTCCTTGAGCACGAGCCCGGCGACACCGAGGAACGACGCCGCGGACAGGTACTCGCCGGAGATCGCGGCGGCGTTGCGGGTGGCCGGGATCGCGCGGCGCGCCACCAGGAAGTCCGGGGTGGTGTTCGCCTTGCGCGACCCGACGTAGCCGAGCAGGAACGTCACGGCCGCCACGAGAACGATCGCGCTGAGGCTGTAGATGGTGGCGTTCACGTCAGCGGTCGACCATGTTCACGAAGTCGCGCTCGTGCCGTTCGGCCTGCCTGCGGAAGATCCACCCGACGCCGTAGAGGATCGGGAAGGGCGCGAGACCGAGCACGAGCCACGGGACGGGGATGCCGAGGACCCTCAGTTCGCCGATCGAGGGAACCAGGTAGAAGGTGATCGGGAGCAGGCACATCCCGATCAGGACCGCGAACGCGAGCCCGAACGCGGACTTGAGCTGCTGCCGGATGAGGTCCCGGACCAGCTTCTCACCGACGCTGGTCTGCTCTTCCAGCTCGATGATCGTGCGTAACGCCTTGCCGCTCTTCTTCGTGGAGTCCGCGAGCACGACCCTGCGGCGGCGAGGCCTGCTGCCCTGCTCGCCGAGCCACGCGTCCCGGGCGGGTGGCTCGGGTTTTCCCGCGTCGTGCCTGCTCACCAGCCGCTCTTCGGCGGTCGCACGATCCGTTCCTTGAGCTCCTTGGTGTGCCGGCGGCTCACCGGGAGCTCCTTGGCGCCGTCACCGGTGCCGATGACGACCGCGTAGCCGTTCGCCGTCATCCGCAGCTCGCTCACCAGCGGCAACGCCACCAGGTACGAGCGGTGGATGCGCACGAACCCCGCGTTCGCCCAGCGTTCTTCGAGCTGCGCGAGCGGGATGCGGACGAGGTGGCTGCCGTCCTGCGTGTGCAGGCGGGCGTAGTCGCCCTGCGCCTCGACGTACCGCACCGACGCGCGCGGCACGAGCTTGATGGTGCCGCCGAGTTCGACGGGGATGACCTCGTCGTCGGTCGGTTCGGCGGGGTTCTGCGCGGCCTGGCCCGACGGGTTCGCCGGCCCCGCCGTGCGGCCCACCCGGTCCGCGACCCGCGAGATCGCCTTGAGGACCCGCTCCTCGTTGATCGGCTTGTTGATGAAGTCGAGCGCGCCGACGTCGAACGCCGTGACGAGCGCGTCTCGTTCCTCGACACCTGTCACGAAGACGAGCGCGGGCGGATACCGGAACGCGCTGAGCACCCGAGCGAGGTCCATTCCGGACAGTCCGGGCATGTTGATGTCCGCGAACACCGCGTCGACCGGCGGGAGGCCGGCCTTGGTCCGCGCCATGACCTCCTGCTCGTAGTCACCCCTCAGGAT
>JASLAV010000138.1 GCA_030146905.1 Lentzea sp.
CACCAGCGCGACTCCGAACACACCGGCCCACAGCACGGACAACGACACCTGGTTGTGCCCCAGCGCGTCCAGCACCCACCCGAGCGGAGTCACCCGCCCCAGCGGAAACGTCAGCACCACGACGGAGAACACCGCGAGCACGGTCCGCCCGATCGAGTCGAACACCGGTCTCGCGAACATCAGTCCGACACCAGAACCCAGCAGCGCACACACAGCATGAGCCCCGAGTCCGACAAAAAATTGACCGACTGTGTACGGGTGGGGGTTCGTCACCACCGGCCACACCGCCGCGACCAGTGCCATGACGAGAGCGAACGCCACCGCGACCAGGGCCGCCGCGGTCAGCACGCGGGACCAGCCGCCCGCCGACACCACGGTGATCTCGCGCCGCACCACGTCCTCGGACGTCGCCACCACCACGGCCATCCAGGCCGTGATCGGGTAGAGCAGCGCGGCCGAACCCGAATAAGCCTCCAGCGGCTGCCCCGCGTCGGACGAGAACAGCATGCCCATCACGCCGAGGAACACCAGCAGGGGCGCCAGATACCGTTGCCCTCGAAGGACATCGGCCGCGAGGTACCGCACCAGGGAGATCACCGGACGCTCCGCACCGAGCACCCGAGCCGCAGCGCCTCCGCCAGCACGTGGTCGCTCCGGTCCGGCGCCACCACCACCCGCACCGACGAACCGCGCGACGACACCGATCGCACACCTTCCAGCGCCTCCAACGCGTCCAGCCCCACCACGCGGCTGAGCTCGATCGTCACGTGCCCACCGGCGAGGTCGACCCGCGTCGCGTCGGCGAGGTGTCCCTCGTGGTCGGACACGAGCGCCGTCCGTCCCTGCAACAACCTCACCAGCTCGGCACCCGCCTCCGGGTCGAGGCCCGTCCACGGCTCGTCGAGCACCAGCACGTCCGCCGCCAGGAACGCCTGTGCCAGAGCCACCTTCTGCGCGTTGCCCTTGGACAGCTCCGACATCGGCGCCGTCATCGAGCCGACGAACCCCAGCCGTTCCAGCACGTCGTTCGGCGCGGCCCCGCGGATCCGCCCCATGTGCGCCAGGTACGCCGAAGCGGACATCCGCACGTCCGACGGAAACCGTTCAGGCACATAACCAACGGCCGCGGGTCGCGTCACACGCCCCGACGTCGGCTTCAGGACACCGGCGGCGATCTTGAGCAGCGTGGACTTGCCGGTGCCGTTCGCGCCGGTGAGCACGGTCAGGCCGGAGACTTCGAGGGTGAGGTCGCGCAGCACCCACGGTCCACGTCCGTAGCGCTGGGAAACCTGGTCGAGGAGCACCACGCCAAGATAACCACCGATGGCAGCGCTTCCGCTCGCTTCGGCCTGACAAGACTCTCCGTCACATCGCATCCATTTCCGATTGATACAGCATCGCGACCTTCACACGATCGAGTGAAGGGTGGCGACAAACCGTTACTTGAACATTAAGGATGAGTCGTCTTCAACCCAGTCGGACGGAATGCGGGTGACACCCCTGAAAAGCGGTACGCAATTCTCCTTCGACGTGCTGGCGGGAGCGTTGACCGGACATGACGCGGTGAACGCCACCGGCACTTTCCACATCTGCGGGAATCCCGGCGGAGAAATCCACTTCCGCGACGGCGGCGTCATCTGCGTGGAAAGCTGCGGTTCGCCCGGCCCGGACGCGCTGCTGTCGCGCAAAGGACGGATCAGCGAATCCGAATGGACCGGCGCGCTCACCACCGGCACGCGCGGCGGCATCGGCGAGACCGAACTGCACGTGGTCGCGATGATGGCCACGCACGACGCCGCGTTCACGATCGCGGCCGGCGACGTCGACGACTGCGCGTTCACTCCACGGACGCCTGACGTCCCCGCAGCGACGAGCGCCCCGATCGACCCGGTCCACCTGCTGCGGGAGACGTCGCGCCGGATCAGCGCGCTGCTCGCGCTGGAGCACCCGCTTCGCCCCCACCACGACCGCCTGGCCCCGGTTCCCGGCGCCCACCTGCGGGTTCTCGGCCCCATGAGGAAGGAGATCCTCGCGAACGCCACGGGCAGGCGCACCACGCGGGACATCGCGTTCGCGTCGGGCCGCGGCGTCTACCCGGTGACGGTCGAGGCGTGCCGGATGGTGGCCGACGGCCTGATGACCGTCGTGCCCGGCGCCACGGTCGACGTGCCGCTACCCCGGTCGCTGAGACCGGAGCCTCCGGAGAACGAGAAACCGTGAACGACGACGTACCGGCCGCCGCCAGCGGAATTCCGATTCTCGCGCACACGTCCGAAAGATCAGACCGGAGTTCATCTCCGCAGTGACTGCCCCCGATCTCGGATTGGCGAAAAGGACCAACGAGGTCGCCGGTCAGGACGAATTCCGGCCGCCCCGCCGTCCACGACGGCGCGACTCGACATGATGCGACTTCACCAGGAATTCCAGCCCGTGATCGAACGCACCGACTCCATTTCCGACCGCCGCCTGAGAAGAAGTGTGAAATGACGATGCACAAGCTGAGCGACATACCCATGTCCGACCAGATGA
>JASLAV010000947.1 GCA_030146905.1 Lentzea sp.
GCGCGCGATGACCGGCATGCCGGTGGCCGAGTACCTGCGCCTGTTCGACGAGTCCGTGGCGGAGATCCTCGACACCTCGGCGCCACCGGCCTACGAGGTCTCGGTCGCCGCAGCGTGGAACGTCTCCTTCGACGAGCTGAAGACCCGCAACCCCGCGGCCCACCAGATCCTGCACATCTGTGCGTTCTTCTCGCCGGAGCCCATCTCCCGCGACCTGTTCACCGGCGTCAGCCGCGGTGTGTCGATCTCTCCGGAACTGGACGCGGCACTGCGTGATCCGATCAAGCTCGCGAAAGCGATCCGCGACATCAACCGCTACGGCCTGGCGAAGATCGATCACGGCAACAACACCATCCAGCTCCACCGACTGGTCCAGTTGGTCTTGCGCAACCGCGTGATGGCACCGCAGTTGCAGGCTCAGATGAAGCACGGCGCGCATCAGTTGCTCTCCGGCCGCGATCCGAACGACCCCGAGTCGGCCCGCCACTGGTCGCGTTACCGCGAACTGCTCCCCCACGCCTACGCGGCCGACATCGTCGACTGCGAGGACGGCTGGGTCCGACAGCTCGCGATCAACCTGATGCGCTTCCTGTTCGCATGGGGTGACCACGAGGAAGCCGCCAAGTTCGCCGAGTACGCGTACGAGAAGTTCGAGCGGCAGCTGGGGCCGACCGATCCGCAAACTCTCGACGTCGCCCAAAGGCTTGGCTTGTACCTGTGGGGCCTGGGCCGGTTCGGAGAAGCCACCAGGATCAACCAGCTCACGCTGCAGCGACGCATCCAGGTGTCCGGTGAGGACAGCGAGGAAACTCTCGCTCTGCAGACGAACATCGTGATCGACCTGCGCGCCAAGGGCGACTTCGCGCAGGGGTTGAAGCTGAGCGAGGAAATCTTCCACAAGTCCAAGCGGCTGTTCGGCGAGGACGACCCGGAAACACTCCAAGCCTCCTACCAACACGCTCTCAGCCTGCGCCTTTCCGGCGAGTACCGAGCCGCTGCCGAACTCGACGAGAACACCCTGCGGCGACGCATCGAGGTCCTTGGCCCCGACCACCCCAGGACGCTCAGCACCAACGCCGCTCTCGTCGTGGACCGGAGAGAAGCGGGCGAGTACATGCGCGCCCGGATTGAACAGGAGAAGCTCACCGAGCTCTACCGGCTGCGTTTCGGCCAGGACAACGCCGACTCCGTCGCGCAGAAGTTCTACCTGTCGGTCGCGAGGCGCAAGGACGGCGAGCACTTCAAGGCGATCAACCTTTCGACAGAAGCCCTCAGCTGGTTCACCGTGGCCTACGGTGCCGACCATCCCACCACCATGGCCTGCGCACTGGCACACTCGATCGACCTTCGCCACTCCGGTGATCTCGCCACGGCGAAGGCACTCGGCGAAGAGACGTTCGAAAGGTACCGCCGCAGCCTCGGGGAGCATCACCCGCACACGATCGCCGCCACAGTCGACCTCGCGGTCACGTTGCGGTTGCTGGGCGAGGCGGCCGCCGCACGGGTGCTGGACGAACGAGCACTGGAGCACTACCGCTCAGGCATCGGCCCGAACCACCCCTACGCGGTCATCGCCACCATCAACCTGGCCAGCGACCTGGCGGCCATCGGTGAGACCGCGTTGGCGGTGACGCTGGACCAGGAGGCGGTCGATCGTGCTCAGCGAGTGCTGGGCATCGACCACCCGACGACGCTGGCAGCCGCGATCAACCTCGGATTCGACCTGCATGCGATGGGACAGACGGAGGAGTCCGAGCCCTACCGCAACCCGATCCTGGACAGGTACCGCAAAGTCCTAGGCGAGGCTCACCCCGGAACCATCGCCGCCGTCAATGGTGTGCGCGCGGACTGCGACATCGACCCGATGTTCATGTAGGAGCCAACGGCCCGGAGACGACCTGGCCGATCCACGACGCCAGGCTCTCCGGAGTCGGTACCTGATGCGCTGTGCGCCGGAGCGTCCGGTGCACAGCGCGAACCAGTTCGGGACAGTGCAGCAATGCCCGTGAAGCCGGGCCCTGTCCAGTCGCCGCCAGTGCGAGGCCGAGTCCGACCAGGGACGCCGGCCGGTCCGGGTCCGCTCGCAGCTCCACGCGGTAGTCCCGCACGGCGTCGACGAACCTTCCGCTGGCGTACGCGAAGTCGGCCTTGGTCGCCTCGGGCACGGTCGGCCACAGGTCCTGCAGATCAGCACCCGTCAGGCGCAGCCTGACCAGGTTGGCGCGACTGTGCGGCCAGGTCCCGTCGGGGACCGGCGTCGGTGGCAGATCGGTTTGCACGGACGTGACGGACGGCCGCGAACGCCCAGCGCGCCACGCACTTGCCAAATCCTCCACGACTGCCGGGTGGGGCCTGAGGTGGCGCGTTCGCCAGCCGGCCCGGTGATCCGAAGTGGCTGCGGTGGCCAGTGCCGCGATGTCGTCGGGAACAGGATCGTGCTGCCACACCTCCAGAGCGTCGCTGGTCCGGGAGGTGAACCGGCGCCCCGCATCGGTCAGCGTCTCATCGTCGCGCAGCGCGCTCAGGGTGTGCCAAGTCTGAGCACGCCAATAGGCGAACTCGAACATCGCCCGCCGGGCGAGTGCACCGGTCCGCGTTCTGGCGAGGGATCGCCAGAACGCCGTGACCCCGAAGAACGCGTAAACGCCTTGGAGAGCACCGCTGAGTGGTCGCGGATCGTCGCGCCATGCGACATAGATGCGTTCTCGCGGATCGTCGTCGTACAAGCGGACCAGGTGCAGAATGCCGCCGAGCACGATGTGCTGGAACTCGTGGACGAGTGTGGCCGCCAGTTCCGCGCCGTCCGGTGGCCGCCCGATGACGGCACTGCCGAAAGCCTCGCCGGTCGACGCGCTCAGGCTCCGGAAAGGCACACGCGGCTTGGGCACCAACGAGTTCAGTCCGACCGCAAGGGCACGAGCGAGGCCGGGCACGGCCTCGACGAGCAGTTGCCACGCTTCGCCGAGCAACCGTCGCCACACCTCGAACTCGGCGACGTCCAACCGTTGTACCGGTACCGGTTCGTAGAGTCCGCGATACGGATCGAGGTCGTTCAGGCACACCGAGAACCGGTTTTGTCCCACGGCCGTGCCGCACTGGCGGAGGCTCCACCAACCAGGGCTGTCGGCATCGAGTGGATCGGGCAATCGCACCACGCCGGCTTCGTTCGACACCGTGTAGATCCCGCCAGCACCACGCACTTGGGCCACCGAGAACGGCGCCTGGGGACGCAGCCGAGCCACTCCGAGCGACGGCAGGACCGCGTGCTCTCCCCAGACCGGGACGGCGATCTCGAAGTCCAGACCAGCTCTGATCGCCGCGGCCGCCGCGATGGCGTGTAGATGGCAGAGATGAACCCACAACGGGCACACCCCGTCGATGCCGTCGCGCAACAAGCGGGTCGTGTAGCCGGCCCAGCTCCCGGTGTAAGGATGCGCGAGCAGCTGGTCAAACGCCTGTGGTGACGCGTCCTCGACCCGTGCGAGCAGCTCCAGGACCGCATCCACCGGTGGCATCGGCCCGCACAGTTCAGGAGCCTTCGTCGAAATCTCTGACAGCGCATGCAGCAACAGCTTCCGGCGACTGCTCTCAGCTCGACGCAGCCGCCTCACCATCGACGTGTCGCCCTCCAAACGGGCCAGAGCGTCGAAGTCGGTCCAGGGCATCTGGTGGAACGCGGTGCCGGGTGTCATGCCATCAGTCGATCCGCTCACCACCGCCGCTGTTGTTGGCTGATCTGTGGACGGCCCGCACGAGGCTGGTCCGTTCGACCACGTGCCGCACCGAGTCGCGGAGAGTTTCGCTGTCGAGCTCGCGCAACTTGGTAAAGGGAACCTCGTCGACGTCGATCAGTTTTGATTCGATGCCAGGTTGACTACCGGACGATCTCATGTGTCGATCCCCTCACGCCGTGACCCGATCAGAGCAGGCAACTCCATGATGACTCAACGAAGAGCTGTTCCGGTAGACCGATGTCGGACCGCCTGTTACGCCAAAACGACCAAGGGTGCGGAAAGCGAACTCAGCAACGACCCACCGGGACAACTTGATGAAGCGTTCAGCGCATCTGATCCAGAAAGGAACTCCATGCTGCAGGTGAAATCTTCAGGACAGACGGTGAAATACGTCGATCCTTGCTGTCACGGATCTTTATCTCACGGACTTCGAAGTTGATTTCGACACAACTCCCTCCGGAGTTGCTGTAGCTACTCTTGAACCAAACCTCGCCGTCGCGCCGAGACGCGGCCGAATTACTCCCGGTCAAACTATCTCCTTGATGCGCCGATAAATCATGTCCAGAGAATCCCGAACACTCAATGTGCCCGCAAGGGCATCTCGGTAGGTGAAGACCAAGTCCTGCACCTGGCCTGGGTCACCAATTATTCCCCGGTTTGCCGCCCTTTCCTGCCAAGCCAGCGTCGGCAGCTCAGGGTTCGAAAAGTTGAGCAGGCAAGTGGTGGCCATTTCGAAAAGTCCGCATGCCTTCGCAGTGAAGGGAACGATTCTGACCTCGACGTTCGGGTGGTCCTCAACAGTCCGCGCGAGGTGCATGAGCTGCCGACGGAGGCAAACCTCTACGCGATTGTCCACCTCGATCCGACGCTCATTGAGCGAAGCGCTGATAAGCGCCCTGGCGTAGTCCCCGGTCTGCAGTAGCCCCGGGATGAGCAGGCTCTCGTAGCACCACACGCTTTCGGCGCCGTCCTCGAAGCCGATCAGCCGCTGAAGCTCGCGGTCGAGCAGCTTGCCGTACCGCGTCCACCAGCCACGCCCCTTGGCCATCACACAGAGAGCCAGCAGCTCCCGCCTCTCTTCCTCAGTCAGCTCGAAGAGCTCGAAGAGCTCGATCAAGCTGTCTTCAGAGAGAATCTTGCGTTGGTTCTCGACAGCCGACCAGTAGTTGCGTGTGAAGCCCAGCCTCTGAGTGATCTCATTCACCTCGACACCCAATTCAATGCGGCGCATCCGCAACCGGAGCGCAAGCTCCCACGCTGCAACGACAGGTGACGTCGACAAAGCGCG
The DNA here is from genome assembly GCA_030146905.1 of Lentzea sp. The sequence goes on from JASLAV010000947.1 coordinate 5,023, forward strand.
ACCTCCCTTAGACGGGTTTCATGTTCTGCGAACCGCGCAGGTATACCGCGCAGTTAAGCCAGCCAGTTACGGTAACCACGGGATAACGCACGTCACGTGATGCTGGATCTAACAGCGCCTTGTATCGCAGGTGACCAAGTCAGCCTCTCTGGCATCTCGAAGTACTCAATCGCCGTCTGCTCGAGCGGACCGTACGCCATCAGGTCGTCATGCGACAAATGGCACTACACAACACCTCGATACCAGAAGCCGTAGATCGAGGAACTATAGTGAGCAGTTTTGCTTAACCACGCAATTCGACACGTGAGGTTTGCGGAACCGGTACATCTCACGGGATTGCCAGCTTCTGTTCGCCGAGGCTTGGAAGAAGCTCCTCGCGCTGACCATGGCGTCTTGCACGATCGTGGCTGCGGGCATCGTGGGTTCGAGCAGCACTCCCGGAACAACACCAACGAGGTCTGGTCTCCGGCACGGACCGAATGCGCGATCAACCACGCGGCGGCTCCTTGATGCCGATGCCTTCGGAGGAGCACTGGTCAACTCCGCAGCTGTTCTGGCGGTTCTCGGCTCGGCGTGGTTCTTCGACGACGTCATCCGGCACAGCGAGCTCAGCAGGGCCAAGTCGTACCGGTCCGTGGAGGTGTCGAACAAGGAGACCACCACGCAGGCCTGGGTCCGGATGCTCCGGCCGTCGCGCAACAGCCCGTGAGATCAGCGGAAGTCCCTGGACTTCGACGGGATTCGCAGGTCCAGGTGCTGCAACCGGTCCGCCAGCACGCTCACCACGCCGTCGGCCGACTCCACCACGCCACGCACGAGCATCGCGCCGCTGCTGCGCGCCACCTTCCGGTACCGGGCCCACAGCCCCGGTGAGCACACGACGTTCACCATGCCCGTCTCGTCCTCGATGTTGAGGAACGTGACGCCGCCCGCCGTCGCCGGGCGTTGCCGGTGCGTCACCGCGCCGCCGATCAGCACTCGGGTTCCTGGGGGTACGGAGGCGAGCTCGGTCACCGGGAGTGCGCCCATCGAGTCCAATGTGGACCTGACGAACTGTGTGGGGAAGCTGTCCGGGGACAGGCCCGTGGCCCAGACGTCCGCCACCGCCAGTTCCACGTCGTCCATGCCCGGCAACGAAGGCGCGTCCACGCCGACTGTGGTGCCTGGCAGGCGGTCGGGGCGGATGGCGGCCACCGCGCCGGCCGCCCAGAGCGCCTCGCGGCGTTGCAGGCCGAAGCAGGAGAAGGCGCCCGCGGTTGCCAGGGCTTCCACCTGGGCGGTGGTGAGCTGCACGTGGGTGCCGAAGTCCTCCATGTCGCGGAATGGTTGGGCGGCGACGATTCGCGCGGCGTCCGCGTCGCCGATGCCGCGCACCGAGGAAAGACCCATGCGGACGGCGTTCCCGGAATCGGAGGGTTCCAGGCCTGCCCAGGGAAGTGAGCGGTTCACGCACGGGCCGTGCACCGTCACGCCGTGGCGGCGGGCGTCGATCACCAGCGACTGCGGGGAGTAGAAGCCCATCGGCTGGGCTCGGAGCAGGGCCGCGCAGAACGCCGCCGGGTAGTAGAGCTTGAACCACGCGCTCACGAAGACCAGGTGTGCGAACGAGAGGGCGTGCGACTCGGGGAAGCCGAAGTTCGCGAACGCCAGCAGTTTCGCGTAGATGCGGCCGGCCAGCTCCTCGTCGATGTCCTGGGCGGCGCAGCCCTCGTAGAAGCGGTCGCGCAGGCGTTCCATGCGGGCGGTCGAGCGCTTCGCGCCCATCGCGCGGCGCAGTTCGTCTGCCTCGGCGGCGGTGAAGCCGGCGACGTCGACCGCGATCTGCATGAGTTGTTCCTGGAACAGCGGTACGCCGTAGGTCTTGCGCAGGGCGTTCTCCAGCAACGGGTGGTCGTAGTCCCACTTCTCGGTCCCGTTGCGGCGGCGGATGTACGGGTGCACGGAGCCGCCCTGGATGGGACCGGGCCTGATCAGCGCGACCTCGACGACCAGGTCGTAGAACTCGCGGGGCTTCAGCCTGGGCAGCGTCGCCATCTGCGCGCGGCTCTCGACCTGGAAGACGCCCACGGAGTCGGCTTTCTGCAGCATCTCGTAGACGCGGGGGTCCTCCAGGTCGACGGAACCCATGTCGACCTCGACGCCTTCGTGGTCGCGCACGAGGTCGATCGCGTAGTGCAGCGCGGAGAGCATGCCGAGACCCAGCAGGTCGAACTTCACCAGGCCGATGGACGCGCAGTCGTCCTTGTCCCACTGCAGCACCGTGCGCTTGTCCATGCGCGCCTTCTCCACCGGGCACACCTCGCTGACGGCGCGGTCGCAGATCACCATGCCGCCGGAGTGGATTCCCAGGTGGCGCGGGAAGTTCTCCAGTTGCGCGGACAGCCGCAGCACGTCGTGCGGGATGTCGCAGTCGTCGGTGGTGGCGCTGAGCGGGCCCCACCTGTCTATCTGCTTGCTCCACGCGTCCTGCTGGCCCGGCGAGTGGCCGAGCGCGCGGGCCATGTCGCGCACCGCGGAACGGGCGCGGTAGGTGATGACGTTCGCGACCTGCGCCGCGTGGCGGCGGCCGTACTTGGCGTAGACGTGCTGGATGACCTCCTCGCGGCGGTCCGACTCGATGTCGACGTCGATGTCGGGAGGGCCGTCGCGGGCGGGGGCGAGGAAGCGTTCGAAGAGCAGGTCGAAGCGGACCGCGTCGACGTTGGTGATGCCGAGCGCGAAGCACACCGCGGAGTTGGCGGCGCTGCCCCTGCCCTGGCAGAGGATGTCGTTGTCCTTGCAGAAGCTCACGATGTCGTGCACGACGAGGAAGTAGCCGGGGAAGCCGAGCTGTTCGATGACCCTCAGCTCGTGCTCGATCTGCCGGAACGCCCTGTCCTCGTCGTCGGTGCCGGCGTAGCGCCGGTGCGCGCCCTCGTAGGTGAGCTTGCGCAGCCAGCTGATCTCGGTGTGGCCCGGCGGCACGTCGAACGGCGGCAGCTTCGGCGCGACCAGCCGCAGGTCGAACGCCAGCTGCATGCCGAGCAACGCCGCGTTGTGCACGGCACCGGGGAAACGGCGGAACCGGTGGAACATCTCCTCGCCGCTGCGCAGGAACGCGGCGGGTGACGGCGGCAGCCACCCGGCCATGTCGTCGAGGCTGCGCCGCGCGCGGACAGCGGCCATCGCGGCGGCGAGCCTGCCGCGGTTCGCGGTCGCGTAGTGCACGGCATTCGTCGCCACCACGGGAAGGTTGAGCTTCTGCGCCATCGCGTTGAGGATGTCGTTGCGCCTGCTGTCCTCCGGCAGGCCGTGGTCGGTCAGCTCGACGTAGACGCGCCCCTTGCCGAACAGGTCGGTGAGCCTGACGATCTCCCGGAACGCCGCCTCCGGCCCCTCCCTGGTCAGCGCCCTGCGGACGGTTCCCTTGCGGCAGCCCGTCAGCACCACGACCTCGCCGGAGGTGTCGGCCACGATCTGGTCGACGTCGTAGACGGGTTTGCCCTTCTCCGCGCCTTCGTCGAGGTGGCCGGTGGTGAGCGTGCGGCACAACGCGTGGTAGCCGTCCTGTTGGCGCGCCAGGAGAAGCAGGTGGTCGCCCTCTGGGTCGGGTTCGCCGTTGCCCGGCTTGCCCAGGCCGATGCTGAGCTCGGCACCGAACACCGTGTGCATCCCGAGCTCCTTGGCCGCCTCCGCGAACCGCACCACGCCGTACATGCCGTCGTGGTCGGTGATCGCGATGGCGTCGAGCTTGAGCCGTTGCGCCTCCTCGACGAGCTCCTCCGGGTGGCTCGCGCCGTCGAGCCAGCTGAAGTTGGAGTGGCAGTGCAGTTCCGCGTACGGCACGCGCTTGCGGGTGACGGCGATCTCGTCCACGCGCAGCTCGAACCCCGGCGGGGCGGTGTACCTGTCGCGGTGCCTGCCGAACGCGGGGCTGTCGCCACCGTCGGGTCTCTGCTCGGCCGGCTTGCCGGAAAGAGCGCGCTCCAGCTCCCCCCAGCGGACCGGCGGGTTGTTCCAGCCCATCAGGAAGCTTTGCGCGGCAACGGGATCAGCCTCTCCAGCAGGTCCCAGTACTCGTCGTGCATCAGTCGTACACCCCTTCCAGGAACCACCTCTTGTCCCTGCGGATCAGCAGGAACGCCCTGTCGTTCGTCTGCACCTGGACGCGCGCGGCCCGGTGCGGGTCCGGCGCCCACCACCGCTCGTCGACCGGCCACGGCCCGGCCCACGCGGTCACCTCCCACGTCCGTCCCCTGGCGGTCAGCTCCTTCGGCCGCGCGGTGAGTTCGAGGCGGCCGGTCACGCCGACGTCGGCGCCGGTCTCGTCCTTGAGCTCGGCGGGGTCGTCGGCGAGCGTCGCGGGCGCCCTGGTGAGCCGGCCCGGCCACGGGTGGTCCGGGTTCCTCAGCGGGACCCGTTCGTCGCCCCACGGCACGAGCCTGACCTGCTCCCCCGGCCCCCTGCCGCCGTCGAGCACGGGGGTGAGCACGCCGTCAGGACCGAGCAGGCCCTGGACGTGCAGGAGTGCCCGCACCGCGCGTTCGTCGTCGTGGCCCCACAACCCCAACTGCAGCGCGGTGCCGTTGACGACCTCGACCGGTTCGAGGGTGAGCGTCCTGATGCCGGAGGTGAGGCGTTCGCGGGTGAGCCAGCCGTCGAGCTGCCAGCGCACGCGGTCCGCGATTCCCCGTGACGTCAACGGTTCCGCTGCCCGCCACACCCGGTGCAGCTCCTCGTCGTTCTCGGTGCGGGCGTGGATGCCGAGCCTCGTGCAGGCGAGGCCGCGAACGGCGAGGTTCTCGTGCAGCCGCTCGGAGAGGATCTTCGCGGCGAACGCGGCCGCGTCGATGCGGTCGACCGGGTCGTCGAAGGTTTCCGCGACGGCCAGTTCGGGCGCGGGCCTGCGCTTGTCGAGCGGACGTTCCGGCAGCCCGCGCGCCAGGCGGTGCTGGCGGGTGGCCGGGCCGCCGAACCTCGACGCCACGGCGTTCTCCGGGACGTCCGCGAACGCGCCGAGCGTCTTCAGCCCGAGTCGTCGCAGCAGGTCGACCAGTTCGGGCGCGTCGAGCTCGTGCACCCCCAAGGGCGCGAGGAACTCGGCGGTCCGGTCCGGCGGCACGATCACGTTGCGGTGCGCGGCTTTCGTGGCGGCGAAGAGGCTGCCGGCCACACCCACCTGGGCCTCGACGCCGGTCAGGGCGGCGACGTGGTCGACGATGCGTTCGGCCGCCCGCTCGGCGGAGGAGAAGTAACCGACCGGGCCCCTCGCCGGCACCGCGACCAAGCCGGGCTGCACGACCTCGATGCCGGGCGCGAGCTCCTCGACGGCCTCGGCGACCGGTTCGAAGAACCTGGCGTCGCGCTGCGGGTCGTGCTCGAACGTCACCAGCTCCGGGCACATCGACTCGGCCATGCGCCTGCGCATGGCCCTGCGGATGCCCTCGGCGCGCGCGACGGCCGAGGTGGAGACGATCTCGTTGCCGTCGACGACCGCCACCGGCACGTGCTGACCGGTGCCGGTGGCGGTGCAGGCGGCGACCACGGGCCAGTCCGGGCACCAGACCGCGAGAAGACGCGTGTCCTTCACGCGGGCCGGCCTCGGGTTGTAGCCCGCTTGGCGGCCAGTTCGTCGACCCGGTCCGGACCGGCATCAGCCGGCTCGTCGGAACGGGCGGGGTCACCGGCCACCAGCGGGAGCTCGATTTCCTCTTCACCGAACGTCAGCAGGACCTGCCGCGGCTTGCCGGCAGAACCGCGGCCACCGCTGCGCACGCTGATCTGCTGGCGCCGCAACGTTTCCGCGCCGTCGTCGAGGGGGTTCCAGCGCACGGACTCCGCGGTCAGCTCCACGTCGGCCGAGGGCCAGGAGCCGAACGCGATCAGCACGGCACGGCGTTGGCGGGCACGGGCCGTGAGGCGTCGTGCCAGCGAAGGAGGCAGTGGGCAGGCAACGGCGACCAGGTCGACGCCGTCCAGCAGGGCCGCGATGACGGGGCCGGGATCGGAGCCGGGACGGGGCACGAGTGCCAGCCGTTGCACCGAGACCCCGAGCTCGGCCGCGGCCAGCACTCCCACCCGGGGAAGGCCCACCACGGCGGCCCAGCAGCCGTCCGCGGTCGCACCCGCGAGCAGGGCGAGCAGCAACGATGTCGATCCGCCCACCGACACCGTGCTGCCCCGCCGCAAGCCGCCCCACGGCAGCAGGTCCGCCAGCTCCCCGCGAACTGGCAGAACCCGCCCCGTGGTGTGGTCGGTGGTGGTACTGGTCAGCTCGCTGGCCGGGTTCACCCCGAGCTCGGCCAACGACGCCGTTGCCGACCTGGACACTCCACCCACCTCCCTGGAAGACCGTGCGCACCCCTGTGCACGGCCGCCGTGGGAAGTTCGGCGACTTGCTTATTCGAACTCCTGTTCGAACGAACGAGATGATCGTAGCGCGCTGGCGCACCCCTGTGTCAATCCCGGAACGTCACCCTTTTGGTGGACACGACCACACAGCCCCAGAAGGTCCTTTACCGTGCCCTCAGCACTATCGGGGAACTGGGGAAATCGTGAACCAACCACCACACGGCCGGTACCAGCAGCCGCCACCCGGATGGCCGCAGCAGCCACCCCACGGCTGGCAGCCCTACCCGCCGCAACCACCCGGGAAGAGCAAGGCGCCACTGGTCGTCGGGATCATCGCCGGCGTCCTCGTGCTCGGCGGCATCGCCGCGGCGGGACTGTTCTACCTCAACGCCAACGCCGACAGCGGAAGCAGCAAGCGTTCGGACAAGCTGCCCCAGGTGTGCGGCAACATCTCCGAGACCGCGCTGGCCAAGGCGCGCACGACGAACCCGAACGGGCTCAGCTCGCGCGAGACGAAGCTGTCGAAGGGCACGCGCACCATCTGCTCGTGGAACCAGACCAAGGGCGTCGACGGCTCCGGCCTGCGCAACACCGACGTGGTCGTCTCCCGCGACCAGGAGCAGCCGGAGCTCGACTTCGACCGGCTCGTTTCGCAGAACATGGCCAACACCCAGGGGACGCCGCAGCAGAAGCCGCTCGACGGGCTCGGTGACCAGGCCACGGCCGTGCTGGTGGAGACGAAGTCGGCGTTCACCGAGATCTCGATCATCGTGCGCAAGGACGACGCCGTCGTCGAGGTCGATCTGTCCGGCTGGGACGCGGGCTTCTTCGGCAACGTCCGGCCCGACGTCGCGGAGCTCGAAGCCGCCGCGAGGGGCATGGCGGAAGAGATGGTCGCCAAGGTGTGACGGGCATGGAACAGGGGCACCGGCGGACACCGCTGGTCGTCGCTCTCGTCATCATCGGCCTGCTGGCGGTCGCCGCAGGAGTCGTCGCGTACGTGCGGGGCCCCGGCGTGGTCGAGAGCCACGGCACGCCCAAGCGCGACGACGTGCTGCCGTCGTTGTGCGGCAACATCTCCGAGGCCGCGCTCGCCGGCGCGCGCACCACGAACCCGAACGGGTCGGCGTCGTCGGAAAGCGGAATACCGGGCGGCGGCACGTACACCGTCTGCGACTGGAACCAGACGAAGGACGTCGACGGCACCGGCATGCGCAAGACCCGCGTATCGGTGTCGAGAGACCTGGGGCACGCGCGGATCGACTACGACCAGGCGGTGCGGCAGGCCGAAAGGCACCCGTCCACGCAGAAGACGATCGACGACCTCGGCGACCAGGCGACTCTGGTGCGACGGGAGAACAGCAGGAGGGTCACGATCATCGTGCGGAAGTACGACAGCGTGACCCAGGTCGTCCACTCCGGCTGGGACGCGGACCTCTCCGGCACCATCGATCCGGACCCCGGGCAGTTCGAGGCCGCCGCCGTGACCCTGGCCCGCGAGATGACGGCGAAGCTCTGACGGAGCCGCCTCCCCGCGGCGGGGAGGCGGCTCAGGGCGTCAGTGGGCGAAGTGGCGCGTGCCCGTCAGGTACAGCGTCACGCCGGCCTGCTCGGCCTTCGCGATCACCTCGGGGTCGCGCACCGAGCCACCGGGCTGCACGACCGCGCGCACGCCGGCCTCCAGCAGCACCTCGAGGCCGTCCGGGAACGGGAAGAACGCGTCGGAGGCCGCCACCGCGCCCTGGGCGCGCTCGCCCGCGCGCTTCACCGCGAGGTACGACGAGTCGACCCTGTTGACCTGGCCCATGCCGACGCCGACGGTCGCGCCGCCGTCCGCCAGCAGGATCGCGTTCGACTTCACCGCGCGGATGGCGCGCCACGCGAACTCCAGGTCCGCCAGCGTCTTCTCGTCCGCGGGCTTGCCGCACGCGAGCGTCCAGTTCGCGGGCGAGTCGCCGTCGGCGTCGATGGCGTCGCGCTGCTGCAGCAGCAGGCCACCGGACACCGGACGCATCTCCGCACCACCGCGAGCGGGCGGCTCGGCGACGAGGATGCGCACGTTCTTCTTGCGCTGCAGCACTTCCACCGCACCGTCCTCGTAGGACGGGGCGATGATCACCTCGGTGAAGATGTCCGAGACGAACTCGGCCATCTCCACGGTGACCTCGCGGTTGGCCGCGATGATGCCGCCGAACGCGCTGTTCGGGTCGCACTCGTGCGCCTTGCGGTGCGCGTCCGCGATGCTCACGTCGGAAACCGCGATGCCGCAGGGGTTCGCGTGCTTGATGATCGCGACGCACGGACGCTCGTGGTCCCACGCGGCACGCCACGCGGCGTCGCCGTCGAGGTAGTTGTTGTACGACATCTCCTTGCCGTGCAACTGCTTCGCCGACGCGAGGCCCACGCGGCCGTCGCCCTGCGTGTAGATCGCGGCGTTCTGGTGCGGGTTCTCGCCGTAGCGCAGCACGTTCGAGCGGTTCCAGGTCGCGCCGACCCAGCCGGGGAAGCCGGTGCCCTCGTCGTCCGGAGCCAGGGCACTGCCCATCCAGGACGCGACGGCCACGTCGTAGGAAGCGGTGTGGCGGAAGGCGTCGGCTGCCAGGTGCTGGCGGTCGGCGAGCGTGAAGCCGCCCTCGCGGACGTTCTCCAGCACCCACCCGTAGCGCGCCGGGTCGACGACGACCGCGACGTTCGCGTGGTTCTTCGCCGACGCGCGCACCATCGCGGGGCCGCCGATGTCGATCTGCTCCACGCACTCGTCGGCGTCGGCACCGGACGCGACGGTCTGCGTGAACGGGTACAGGTTGACGACCAGCAGGTCGAACGGCGCGATGTCCATCTCGCGCAGCTGCTGGACGTGCGAGTCCTTGCGCAGGTCCGCGAGCAGACCGGCGTGCACGCGCGGGTGCAGCGTCTTGACGCGCCCGTCGAGGCACTCGGGGAACCCGGTGACCTGCTCGACCGGCGTCACGGGGACGCCGGCGTCGGCCAGCACCTTCGCGGTGCCGCCGGTGGACACGATCTCGACTCCGGCCGCGTGCAGGCCGGTGGCCAGTTCCAGCAGGCCGGCCTTGTCGGAGACCCCGATCAGGGCCCGGCGAACCGGTCGCCTCTCGGCAGGAGTGGTCACGGAATGCTCACCTTTCGTCCGTTCACGGTGCAGCCCTCACGGGCCAGCCGGCCGACCGTCTCGACGAGCAGCCGGCGTTCCACGACCTTGATGCGTTCGTGGAGGGTCTCCTCGGTGTCGCCGGGTTCGACGGCGACGGCCTCCTGCGCGAGGATCGGCCCGGTGTCGACGCCGGCGTCCACCAGGTGCACGGTCGATCCGGTGACGCGCACGCCGTAGTCCAGGGCGTCGCGCACGCCGTGCGCGCCGGGGAAGGCCGGCAGCAGCGCGGGGTGGGTGTTGATCATCCGGCCGCCGAAGCTGGCGAGGAACCGCTCGCCGATGATCTTCATGAAGCCGGCGGACACGACCAGGTCCGGCTCGTACGACGCGACGGCCGCGGTCAGGGCGGCGTCCCAGGCGGCGCGGTCGGCGTGGTCGCGCAGCTTCACGGCGAAGTGGGGCACCCCGGCTCGTTCGGCGCGCTTGAGGCCCTCGATGTTCTCGCGGTCGGCGCCGACGGCGACCACCTCGATCGGGAGGTCGGTGGCGTCCAGCAACGCCTGCATGAGGGTTCCGGAACCGGACACGAGTACGACGACGCGCGCCGGTGTGGGAAGCCGAAGTTCGGTGCTCAGCGTCTACTCCTGGGCGTGGCCTGGTCTGGCAGCGGTGTTGCAGCAGCTCAGGGGCAGCCTATGACGTCACCGTTCCGGCTTGCCGTCCAGGTCCTCCTCCGGGGGCATGCCGAGCATCTCGTCGAACTCCGCGTCGAAGTCCTCCTCGTCCTCGGCTGCCTCTTCCCCGTCGTCCTCGCCGAGAGGTTCGTCCTCTTCGTCGCCGAGAGGTTCTTCCTCTTCGTCCTCATCGGCTTCGTCGGCGGGCAGCTCTTCCTCGTACTCGTCCTCGTCGTAGTAGTCGTCGTCATCGAGGTCTTCCTCGACCTCGAACTCGTCGCCGTCCACCACCTCCAGCTGCTCGAACTGGTCGGTGAGCTCGTCGTCCTCGAACACGACGTCGGCCTCGGCGACCTCGTCGGCGTCCTCGTCGTAGTCGGGCTCGACGAACTCGGCGTCGTCGGTCACGGCCTTCACGCGGTTACCGGCGAGCCAGGCGACCAGCGCGCCCGGCACCAGCACCCAGAACGCCACGAGCAGCGCGAGCAGGCCCGCCGGCACCGTCACGGGGTCGAACGCGCCGGACGCGAGCCGCCCACCGGCCGTCGCGGCGAGCACCAGGCTGCCGACGGCGGCGGTCACCGCGGCGACCAGCACCGCGCGGAACCGCGAGCTCGGCCGGTCGGACACGTTGCGGCAGATCCAGCCGACCAGCAAGCCGATCAACGCGGCACCCACCAGGACGGCGGGGCTCCACACGGCCTTGTCCTCCGGCATCGAGGCCAGCAGCGGTACCGGCGGCACCGGGCCGCCGACGAACCGCGTCGGCGAGATCTCGACACCGCCCAGCGAGAAACCGGCACCCACGACGTACGAGAAGCCGGCGATGATCGCGTTCGGCAGGTAGGCGACGCACAGCAGGAACACGCCGAGGCCGACGCCGAGCGACGGACCGGCCTCCGCGAAGAGGCCGCTCGTCGTGGGCCACGAGGCCGCCAGCCCCGCCGCCACCGCCAGTGCACCCAGGCTGACCAGCCCGAACAACGCCATGATCCCGGCGCGCAGCCCGTGCAGCGCCACCGGGTCGAGCTTGTCGAACACCACCTCGACCAGGCCGCAGCGGCGGGCGACGCCGATCGTGGCGGCCAGGCCGGACACGGCGGCGCAGCCGAAGAACGCGACGGCGGGCGTGGCGCGCACGACACCCTCGCCCATCAGCAACGCGATCGTGCCGCCGACGACGGCGTGCGCTCCGGCGATGCTCAGCACGACACCGCGCGCCTGGAGCGGTTCGTAGAGGCCGAGGCGGTCGGCCGCCCCCGCCGCGGTGCGGCCGACCAGCAGCATCAGCAACGCGGTGGGCAGCAACGGCAGGACACCGAGCTGACCGGCGTCGAAGCGCAACGGCACGTGGTGCGCGGCCAGCCACGCGGGCGCGGCGGCGCTGAGCACCCCGGACGTGGAGAACTCGGCGTACGTGGCCGTCGCGGAGACCAGCGCGAGAACGGCGGCGACCGCCGCGTACCCGACGACCACCGACCCGACAGCGGCCGCGACGAGCACGCGCACGCGTTCGGACCGCGAGAACTCCGGCGGACGCACGGTGGTGACCTCGCGGGTCACATCGCGTTGCAGCACGGGCACTTCTCCACTGTGTCAGGCCGGCTGAGCCATTCGGGTCAGGCACGCCGGGTCATACGACAGGGGTGGTGCCGGAAGAGACCGGCACCACCCCTGGAGTCGAACGGTGTTGCGAACTTACTGCTGCGGTCCGCCGAAGCCACCGGGCGGCGTGCCCGGCGAGCCGAACTGGCCGGGCTGCGGCATGAAGGTGGTCTGCTGAGGCGGCTGACCAGGCTGGCCGGGCTGACCCGGCTGGTTCTGCTGGGCCGGCTGCTGCGGCTGCTGGCCGAACTGCTGCTGGCCGAACGACTGCTGCGGGGCCTGCTGCTGCGGGGCCTGCTGCTGCGGGAACGCACCGGACTGCGGGTGCTGGCCCTGCTGCGGGAACGCACCGGACTGCGGGTTCCAGCCACCGGGCTGCCCCTGCTGCCCCGCGTACGGGTTGGCGGGCTTCGGCTCGAACTTCACGATGCCCTCGGCGAGGAGGAACGCGAGCACGATCGCCGCCGTCTCCAGCAGCGCCACGATGAGCAGCACGATGTCGAGGCCCTGCACGGCCGGCGACTTGATGATGCCCTGCAGCTGCAGCAGCGTCTGCACGCCCGCGAGAACCGCGGCGACCGGCAAGAAGCCCTTCGGGACGCTCGGCAGCACCGAGAGCCCGGCGAGCATGCCCGCGGCGAGCAGGTACGTGACGTTGCCGCTGACGTCGTCGGCGAACGCGACGAGGTAGGCGACGAGGCCGAGACCCGCGGCGACCAGCGGGAGGATCAGGCCGAGGTTGATGCTGTTGGCGCCGGGGGCGCCGTGGGCCTGATGAGGTGCCTGGTGCTGTGCCGGACCCGGCGGCTGCTGTTGGGGTGCGCCGTAAGGCACGGACATGTCGAGGTCTCCTCCTCCAACCGAGTGATTCTCAAGACGCTAGCAGTGTTCGCCGCCGCACCTGTGGAGGCAGCGGCGA
>JASLAV010000969.1 GCA_030146905.1 Lentzea sp.
CGGGTCGAGCCGGATCGCGTTGGCCGTGACGTTCACGGGGCTCTGCGTCGGTGTAGCCGACTCGGCCGCACCGACCGCGAAGAACGACGCGGTCAGCACGAGGGGAAGAAGAGCCGGAAGGGACCGTTTCAAGTTCATTGCACCACTTTTCACCCGATCGAGTGAAAAGGGAAACAAAGTGTGTTCGCGCTCTCACGGATTCGGAATTCCCGCGCGGTCTCAATTGGCACGGCGCAAATGGTGAACGACGAGGTTCTCGAACTGAATTGTCCGATTCGATCATTTTTGACGGTTTTAGAATAAATGGCCGGGCTGCGACCGAATTGGTTGATGTTGACCGAATCACGCGGTGCTCGACCTGCACGCGGGGTGCCGATGAACAGCACCACCACCGAACCTGGTGGCGCGAACTTCCCGCACAACGGCTCCGCCGCGTGAAGTTCGCGTTCCCCAGCCAGTCGGATATGCGCTTCCAGTGGGTGCACGCGTCGATGCGGAGCCGGACGCCGAGGAGATGACCGAGCTCGTCGTCGAGGCTTGGATGACGCACAGGTCGAAAAAGGTCATCCGCGAGCACCTCGGCGAGGACTTCTTTTAGTCAACACTGAAGCTATTGAGCAAGGTATACAGAGGGCGGCTGTCACCACCTCACTACTTCCGACGCTTGCGATTCACGGCGTCCTCAGCGGCCAGACGCACGCCTGGGCTGACGACCACGGCACGGCGCCCGGCCGCTGGCGGACCGCCGCCGGCTCAGCGTGAGCTGTAGGCCCACTTCGTGCGGTTCGCCGCGTCCTCCACGCCGGTGAAGCCCTCGTTGGGGACGAACTCGTCCTCGCCGAAGTCCATGTCGGTGTCGTCGGCGGTGCCACCGATGCCGTCCGCGCCGACCGCGAACATCGCCTTCGGGTTGCCGCCCTGGTCCATCAGCGTGTCGTGCGCGTTGAACTGGTGCTGGTGCCACGACCCCGACAGGTGCCCGAGCTCGTGCGCGGCGATGTTGCCCAGTGCGCGGCCGATGAACAGCGTCTTGTCGCTCTGCGGCGTGATGTAGGTGTTGAGCGAGACGGACGCGCCCGCGGGAGCGCTGAGCCGGTCGAGGTGCAGCATCGCGGTTTCCTCCTGCCCGAAGTTGCCTGGGTCGATGGTCTGCGCGATGGCCACGGTCGCGACGCCGGACTCCGCGATCGTGCCGCCGACCACGATCCGGCTCACGTTCTCCTGGCCCCACGGGTCGGCGTGGTCACGGCTGTTGAGCAGCCTGACCCCGAAGTGGCCGTGCAGCCTCATGTTCTCCCGGAAGGTGTCGAGCAGAGCGGAGACCACGGCGTCTTCGTCCTGTTCGGACAGTTGCCAGTTCCGCAGGAAGTTCGCGAACGGTGACAGCTGCCGGTTTCCGTCCCCGCCGAACGGCGTCGTGTCGACGACGGCACCGTCGAAGTCGACGAACACGGTCTGCTGACCGGCGTTCTCGCTGCCGGGTCGGAACGCCTTCACGGTCAGCTCGTAGCGCCCGGTGCCGTCCTCGACGCCGACGTGGTAGCGGCCGTCGCGGGGTGCCACGAAGTCCGCGCCCGCGTTGCCACCGCCCGGCAACGGGCTCTCCGGCGGGTAGATGACGGAGAAGTCCTGCCGCGAGCCCATCACCAGGCGGCCCCCGGTGTCGTGCACGACGACCTTGCGCGGGGAACCCGTGACGGACGCGCCGAGCACGTCGCCCGCCCTCAGGTCGACGGCGAAGAAGTCCCTGTCGCCCTGGCCTTCCCCGGCCGCGAGCGAGAGCTCGTAGGTGCCTTCGGTGTTCAACGTGCCCGTGACGCGCACGAAGTAGTCGGCGCCCGCCGTGAGCTCCAGCTCCAGGCGGGCGTCGGTGGAGGCACCGGCGTTGTCCCCCACCGCGATCTGAGTGCCGGCCGCGTCGAACACCGTCAGCACCGTGTCGAGGTCGCTGCCAGGGGTGATGGTGGTGATGGTCGTGAGACCCGCTCCCCGCAACCGGTAGTGGTCCTGGTCCTGTGCCGTGATCCTGCCGGTCGTGCGGATCGCGCGGCGGGTCGTGCCGACGCCGGTGTCGCTCGCGGTCTGCGGGCTGTCGTTGGGCTCGGCGAACTCGGCGACCGTCGGCATCGTCGGGTCGGCGAGCAGCGAGCCGGTGAACACCGCGCTGCGGTGTTTCCTGAACTCGTTGGACTCCGACGTCCACGGGCTGTCGTTGCGTCCGCGCGCCGACACGGGCTCGCGTTCCGCGTAGGTGTAGCCGGGTCTCGTCGAGGCGAGAACGCGCGCCCTCGACTTCGCCTCCCGCGCCCGTGCCACCGCAGCCATGTCCACGTTGTCCGGGTCTTCGAGGAACGCGAGCAACGGATCCGGTCGCGCCGGCGCCGGTGCCGCGTGAACTGCCGTCTGACCGCTCAACACCAGTACGGCGACGGCGATCGCTCCCATCAAACGCATGACTCCCCCAGTCTGCAGATCACCCAGATCTACACCGCGGAGAGGACTCGCGCCCGACCTTTTGGCGAATCAGAGGGTGTGGACGGAAACGGCGTAGTCGCCGCCTCTGAACGTTTCCCGGTCCCACGTCGCGAACCGCTCGGCGAGCCGGAGCCCCGCGCGCGAGCAGTGCTCGTCGTACTCCTCGACCGTGTAGCCGCGGTTCAGGCTGAAGCCTGCGACGAGAACCTCGCCGACGTGCCTGGCGACACCGGCGACGAGCGCGTCCTGCGTGCCGGGAGCGGTGAACAGCGGCACGTTGCCCGCCATCACGACCACGTCGAACGTGCGGCCCAGGTCGAGCTCGGCCAGGTCGGACCTGACCCACGTGATGCCCGGCGCCAGCTCCCGCGCGTGGTCGAGCATCGACTCGTCGAGGTCGGCGCCGACGACCTCGATGCCGTGCCTGGCCAGCTCGATCGCGACGCGCCCGGTGCCGCAGCCCGCGTCCAGCACGGTCTTCGGCGCGTAGGCGCGCACGAACGCCGCCTCGCCGTGCACGTCCATCCCCGACTCGGCGAGCGAGTCGAACCTGCGCTGGTACTCAGCCCCGTTCCACACCGTTGGAGCATAGATCCGATGATCGGCGGATGGCGGCCGGGTGGGAGCGCTGCCAAGGTCAAGTGCATGACGCGCTTTCTGCTGGCAGTGGCGTTGCTCGTGGCGGTGGCCTCGCCCGCTCAGGCCGCACCCGCGAGATGGGTCGGCACCTGGGCCACCGCGCCCTCATCGGCCGTTCCCGGTACGGAGAACGGCTACCCGAACTTCTCGCTGCGCAACATCGTGCACGTGAGCGCGGGAGGCAAGGAGATCCGCGTCCGGCTCTCCAACGCCTACGGCCGCACCCCTGTCCTGTTCGGCAAGGTCACCGTGGCGCGTGCGGCGGGTCCGGACACGCCCACCGCGGTGCCCGGCACGATGCGCACGCTGACGTTCGGCGGTGCCACGTCCATCACGGCTCCGCCCGGCGCGGACGTGGTCAGCGACGGCGTGGCGCTGACCGTGCCCGCCGACTCGGACCTGCTGGTCACCGTCTTCACCCCGGAACCCGGTGGTCCCGTCACGCACCACCAGCTGACCATGCAGAACTCGTACTTCACCCGCGAGGGCGACCACGCAGCCGACGAGTCGGGGGCCGCGTTCCGCGAGCGCACCACCAACTGGCACTTCGTGTCGGGCGTGGACGTGCGCACCTCGTCGTTGCGCGGCAGCGTGGTGGCGCTCGGTGACTCGATCACCGACGGCGCGAACTCGACGTGGGGCGCGAACCTGCGCTGGCCGGACCAGCTCGCCGACAGGGTCAACACCCGGCTGGGCGTGCTGAACGCGGGCATCAGCGGCAACCGGCTGCTGCTCGACGGCGGCTCGGCGGGCCCCAACGCGCTGGCCCGGCTGAACCGCGACGTGCTGACCCAGTCCGGTGTCCGGTCGGTGATCGTGTTCGAGGGCATCAACGACATCCAGCAGACCCCGCACGAGACCGACCCCGCCAAGATCATCGCGGCGCTGAAGCAGATCGCCGCCCGTTCGCACGACCGCGGGTTGCGGGTGATCGGCGCGACCATCACCCCGTTCAAGGGCTGGAACAGCTACACGGAGGAGCTGGAGGCGGTGCGGCAGGCCGTGAACGCGTTCATCCGCACGAGCTCCGACTTCGACGCCGTCGTGGACTTCGACGCCGTCATCCGCGACCCGGCCGACCCGCAGCGCATCCGGCCGGCCTACGACGAGGGCGACCACCTGCACCCCGGCGACAAGGGCTTCGAGGCCATGGCGAAGGCGGTCGACCTGGCCGTGCTCTGACACCCCGCGGCGCACACCACCGGGACACGATCGGGCGATCGAGGTTTGTGTCACCCCCTGGTCCGGCTATTCGACGGAGATCAACTCGATCCACCGGCACCAAGGGGTTAGTTCGATGCGTGTCACGATCCTCGCCGTCGCCCTCGTGTTCGGCCTGGCGGCCTGCGGGGCGCCGGCGACGAGCTCAGACGCCCAGAGCCAGGCGCCGGCCCCGGCCGCGCCCGCCTCCGCGAGCTCCGACCAGCAGAAGCCCTCGGTGAAGGCGGAGCTGACGATGCAGGGCAAGCCGGGGCTGGGGCTGCTGGCCGTGACGAACCGGGGTTCCTCGCCGATCACCTTCCAGGGCTGGCCGAAGCTGTCCTTCACCAACCCCGCCGGTGAGACCGCGGCCATCCCGGTGGAGCAGAAGCTCGTGCCGGGCGAGGGCCCGTCGATCACCCTGCAGCCGGGGCAGACGGCCTTCGCGGGCGTGCAGCTCGACACGGACGACGACACCCCCTCGTTCGCCATCAACGAGATGACCGCCGAGCTGCCGGGCACGGCACCCGCGAAGGTGACGTTCATCGGGACCGACGGGAAGCAGATCACCGACACCAGCGGGATCAAGGTCGGTGAGGCCAAGGTCGGCACGATGCAGCCGGCCGCGCAGGGCGTCCTGACCTTCGACTGACCTGATCAGCTCTTCGCCCAGCGGTGCTGCAGGCGCACCTCCCACGGCCTGACGGCCCGGTCGAGGAACATCAGCTCGTCCACGCGGCAGTGGCAGGCGTTGCCCTCGCGGGTGTTCTGCGGGTAGCTCCCACCGATCTTGATCCCGCGCGGGTCGGTGGGAGACGCCAGATCCGGCTCGGGTTCGCCTTCGAGCTCCCACGGGTCGCCGGCGGTGACGTACTGCCCCGCCACCGGCTCCCCGTCGCGGTACAGGGCCATCGCGCCGGTGTCGAAGTCGAACGTCGCCGCCAGGAACACCCATTCGTCCTGCGGCAACAGCTCCTGCCACGGCTCGGCGGCCGCGAACGTCTGCGACCCACCGCCGTCGAGACGCCTGGCCAGTGCCACGAGCTTCAGCTCGCCGCCGACCTGGATCAGCTCCAGCAACGCCCGCACCGCGTGGCCGTTGGAGTCGCCGGACAGCACGCCCGCCAGGCCGATCGCGCCGTACAGGTCGGACGGGTCGGCGGTGTTCGAGTTCGGGGCGGGGTTCTGGCCCGTCATCTTCACCCAGCCCATGATCGACGCCTCGCGCGTGCCGTTGAACGCCTTCAGGGACGGCACACCGGACTCGCTGTACAGGCCCGCCTTCCAGTCGTCGTTCCCGGCCGTGGCGGGGTTGATCTGCTTGAGCTGCAACGACGTCCGGCTGAACGCCCCGTCCGGCACGCGCATCGCGGCACCGCCGTTGATCAGCGACAACGACGTGCCGGAACGGCCGCGGTCCCGTTCCAGAGCGGGGTTTCCGCGCGCCGGGTGCTCGAAGTCGTAGTAGGCCACCAGGTCGCGGGCCAGCGTGGGCAGCACGGCGCCGGCCGTGGCCTGGGCAGGTGCGGCCAGACCGGCGCAGAAGGCGGCGGCCACACCGAGCGTCAGCAGTCGTCTCATGACCGGGTCCCCCGCACCAGCAGGTCGCGCAGCCTGCCGACGTTGTCGAACGAGCCGAAGCCGACCCTGCCCGACGGGAAGGTCGTGTCCACGGCGGTCATCAACGGGAACTCGGAGCCGTCCACGTGGACAGCGATCTCGCCGGAGTCCGCGCAGTGCCGCACTCTGACGCGGTGCCAGGCCGTGTCCGACACCGCGGGTGCGGCGCCGACGGATCGCGTGGCGTCCCACTGGTGGTCGAGGCGCAGGCGGTCGGCGTTGTCGACGACGAAGATGCCGTTGTGGGGGTAGATCCTGTTGTCCGACGACAGGTGCGCGTAGTAGAACTCCGTGTCGGACCGGTGGCCGAACACGATGATCACGTCCCGGTTGGACTCCGACACCGGTGTGTCCAGCCGCACCGAGGCGTCGACCTGCACCGAACCGAACGCAGGACCCTTCGCCAGCACCGCGTACTCGAACGGCCGCCGTGGACCGGGGCGGGTCGCACCGGGTTGCGCCAGCACGACCTCGCGGCCGGGGAACCGCCACAGCTCGGGCGTCACCGGCTTCCACGACGAGGCGGACCCGGCACCGGCGACGACGTCGTGGCCCAGCCGGCAGGAGGCGAAGGTGCGCGCACCCGTCACCTTCCAGACCTTGCCGTTCGCCTTGGCCAGCAGGTAGAGCTCGCCGGCGGTGTCCTGGCCGAAGCGCAGGTCGACGCGGTTCGGGTCGTTCACCAACGCCTTGAGCGTGGTCAGCCTGCCGTCCACGTAGACCATCAGCTCACGCGACGCGGCCATCGGGTCGCCCGCGCGCATCGAGCGTTCCTCCGCGTAGTACAGGAGACCCTTCACGCCCTCGCCGTAGATGTACTTGCCGCGCAACGAAGGGATCTTCGTGCCGCGGTAGACGAAGCCGCCCATCAACGCGTTGCCGCTGTCGGCGCACGGGCTCGTGGAGGGGAGGCGGTTGTGGTCGAACGCCGTCACCGGGTACGTGTAGCCGTGCTTCGCGTCGTCGGCCGGCAGCGGGAACACGCCGCACGACGGGTCGCCGCGGCGGAACTCCCAGATGCCCTCGCGTTCGCTCCAGCCGAGGTTGGCGCCCTTGCGGACCTCGTAGACCGAGTCGACGGCCTTCTCGCCGATGTGGCCGAGGAACATCTTGTGCGAGCCGCCGGCGTCCCAGCTGAAGCGGTACGGGTCGCGCATGCCGTACGCGTAGATCTCCCCCAACGCGCCGGCCCTGCCGACGAACGGGTTCGAGCGCGGAACGCCGTACTGCCCGTTGACCCCGTCACGGCCGGCGGGATCGATGCGCAGGATCTTGCCCTGCGGCAGCGCCAAGTCCTGCGGCACGGTCGTCACGGCTCCGATCCCACCGTCACCCGAGGCGATGTAGAGCAGGTCGCGGTCCTCGTCCGGCCAGCGGGCGGTCGGGTTGAAGCCGATCTCCTGGAAGCCGTGGATGAACGACGCGAAGCCGACGCGCAGGACTTCCCTGCGCGTTCCGGAGAAGACGTCCGCGCTCGGGTCTGCCGCGGTCCACTCGGTGATCACGCCGTGCACCTGCGCGTCTGCGGGTGACGGCAGGTCGGGCTTCTTCGTGGTGAGCGCGGCACCGGTTTCGGTGTGCACCGTGTAGAACCTGCCGTTGCCGCGGAAGTCCGGGTGGAACGCCGCGAACCCGAAGCCGCTGCCCAGGCCGCGATGGGTGTGGAAGTCCGGGCCGATGGCGGCGCCCAGGTCGAGGAACGCGTGCTGGACCCCGTCGTCCAGCAGGTAGAGCTTGCCGTTCATGTCCGGCACGAACAGCCTGCCGGAGCCGTCCGGCACCTCGCCGAGGTAGTTGATCCGGTTGTACCGCACCAGCCTGGTGTCGGTCGGCGGCGGCACCGGCTGGGAGGCGGGTAGCCGCGCCACCTCGGTGAGCTCCAGGCCGATTCCGGACGCTCCCGGTGTCGGCAGCGGGTCGGCGATCGGCACGTCCGGCTGGGCCGACGCGACGGGCACGACCAACGCGGAGAGCACGACCGTGGTGACGGCCAACGAGGACAAGCGTCTGAACATCCCCCACCACCCTGTGGGCCAGGCCGTGGCAGCACGGCTGCGGAAAGCGCTTTCCTTCGCGGCGGACTTCCGAATCTACCGAGCTGATAAATTAGTCACAACTCCTGAGGTGGACCGAGAATCAGTCGTGTCCCGAGACAGCTCCCAGCAGATCCCGGATGTGCGCGGTCGCCGCCGCGAACTCCGGGCGGGCCATCGTCGCGGAGTAGTCGCGTTCCAGGGGCAGGTCGACGTCGATGACCTCCTTGACCACCGCCGGCCGCTGGGTCAGCACGATCACCCGGTTGGCCAGGTACACCGACTCCGCGATCGAGTGCGTCACGAGCAGCACGGTGGTGCCGGTCTCCCGCCACACCCTGCGCAGCTCGACGTTCATCTGCTCGCGGGTCAACGCGTCCAGCGCGCCGAACGGTTCGTCCATCAGCAACACCCGCGGCCGGTGCAGCAGCGCACGGCACAACGCCACACGTTGTTGCATGCCGCCGGAAAGCTCGTGGGGCAGGGCGTTCTCGAAGCCGGCGAGCCCCGTCATCTCGATGAGCTCGTCGGCGCGCCTGCCCGCCTCGGCCGCGTTCATGCCGCGCATCTCGGCCTGCAGCAGGATGTTCTTCCTCGCCGACCGCCACTCCAGCAACGCCGCGCGCTGGAACACGAACCCGATGTCGTGCCGCGGCCCGCTCACCCGTGAACCGAGCAGCGTCACGGAGCCGGAGGACGGCCGCAGCAGGCCGGACACCAGCTTCAGCAACGTCGACTTGCCGCAGCCGGACGGGCCGACGATCGACACGAACTCGCCCGGTGCGACGTCGAGCGAGACCTGCCCGATCGCCGTGACCTCCGTGCGCTTCGACTGGAAGCGCACGGAGACGTCCTCGATGGCGACGGCGGAGGTGGTGGCAGTCACGTCAGCGCTCATCCCTGTTGTGCTCATCCCTTCGGGGCTGCGCTTTCTTCCCAGTACGCCGACGGGTCGGACGCCTCCTTGATGATGCCGGTCCGCTGGAACGTCTCGATGGTCTTCTTCCAGTCGTCGACGGTGTTGACGCCCGGCGCCTTGCCCTTCGTGGCGTCGGTGTGCAGCAGCGTCAGCGTGGTCTTGAACTGCTCCAGCACGACCGTCGGCGACGGCAGCTGCTCGGCGGCGCCCTTCATCGACTCGGCGGCCGCCTCCGGCGCCTTCTCGGCCTCCGCCCACGCCTCCTGGGTCGCCGCGACCATCTTCTTCACCAGCTCGGGATCCTTCTGCAGCATCGACTTCGAGGTCAGCAGGCCGTTGCTGAAGTAGTTGAGCCCATACTCCGAGAACCGCAGGTACGATACGTCCTTGCCGGCCTTCTCCTCGATGGTCGGCCCCTGGTCGGACGCGAACCCGAGCAGCACGTCGGTGCGGCCGGAGATGACCGCGGCCATCTTGCCCGCCGGGTCGATGTTCTGGACGGAGACGTCGGACTCCTGCATGCCGTTCTGCCTCAGGAACGCGGGGAACGTCTTCGTCAGCGCGTCACCCGCCGTCGTGGCGACCGACTTGCCCTTGAGGTCCTCCGGCTTGCTGATGTTCTTCTCGGTGAAGAACTGCACGGACGCGGGCGTGGTCTGCAGGAAGACGCCGATGCTCTTGGCCGGGACGCCCTGCTCGACGGCCGTGGCGAGCGCGGACGTGTCGGCCCAGCCGAAGTCGGTCTGGCCGGCCCCCGTCGCCGTGACGGTCTTGCCGGAGCCCTGTCCGGCCTGGATCTTGAGCTTGATGCCGTGCCTGTCGTAGATGCCCTGCTTGAGCCCGTAGTAGAACGGCGCGTGCTCGCCGTACGGGTACCAGTTGAGGGTCAGCGTGACCTCCTTGGCGTCACCGCCTTCGGAAGTCGTGCCGCCACCACCGCAGCCGGTGATCAACAGCACCGCGGGAAGAAGACCTGCGAGCACTCTCTTCATCATCAGCCCTTCGCCAGGAGTGTGGTGACAGCGGCGCCCCGCCTGCTGGCGTGCCACGGCAGCATCAGGTGTTCCGCGAGGTCGGGCAGGAGGAAGAGGAGGACGCCGACCACCGAGGTGACGATCAGGCCCGCGAAGAGCATCGGGGTGTCCATGTTGCCGTTGGCCTGCAGGATCACGTACCCGAGACCCTCGTTGGAACCGACGAACTCCCCCACCACGGCACCGGTGACGGCGAGCGTGACGGCGACCTTCAGACCCGCGAACAGGTGCGGGAGCGCGGCGGGGAAGCGGATCTTCACGAACGTCTTCACCGGACCGCCGCCCATGGTGGCGGCGAGCTCGAGCATCTCGGTGTCGACGGACTTCAGGCCGGTGACCGTGGAGATCACGACGGGGAAGAACGCCATCAGCACGGCCACGACCACCTTGGGCTCGAAGCCGAACCCGAGCCACACCACGAAGAGCGGCGCGATCGCGATCTTGGGGATGACCTGCGCGAACAGCAGCAGCGGGTAGGCGGTGCTCTCGATCGTGCGCGAGTAGACCATCGCGACGGCGACCAGGACGCCGAGCACACCCGCGATGACGAACCCGAGGACCGTCTCGTACGTGGTCACCCACGTGTGGCCCCACAGGTAGGACCACCTGTCGACCAGCAGCCCGAAGGTCTTGCCGGGTGAGGGCACCAGGTAGGCCTCGACCAGGCCGGTGACCGTGACGAGGTGCCAGATCACGAGGCAGGCCACCAGCAGCGCGGCCGGACGCCACGTCCGCTCGGCGAGGCCTCGCCAGCGGTCTCCCGAAACCGTGCCCACACAGCCCCCTCGGGTCGGAAAGCGCTTTCCAGTACGCTATGGCCGGTCCCCGCACCGGTCAAGGTGGAGGATCGATGCCGGCCCCCGCCGCGGCGACTGAATCGATCTTCTCGCGGCTCAGGGCACCGGGGCGTAGACGTTGCCCGCACGGTCGCGGCCGCGCGCCAGGTAGATGCTGTGGCTGTCCGGCTGGAGGAACCGGACCGTCGTCGGCATGTACCGCATGGTGTAGCCGCAGCGCCGCGCACTGCTGCGGTTCGGCGGGCTGCCGTGCACCAGCATCGCCGAGTGGACGCTGCACGCCCCGCGCTCCAGTTCCACGTCGACGGCTCGCGACTCGTCCACGGCCGTCTCCTGGTTGAAGAACGAGTCTGCGGTGCCGGTGTGCTCGACGGCCGCCAGGTGGCTGCCGGGGATCACGCGCAGGCAGCCGTTCCCGACCGTCGACGGGTCGATCGCCAGCCAGACCGTGATCGCGTCGCCCGGCGGGTCGATGCTGTCGCGCCAGAAGTGCGCGTCCTGGTGCCACGGCACGGGTTTGCCGTCACCGGCGGGTTTGCAGATGAAGTGCGAGGAGAACAACGCGATGTCCGGGCCGATCAGCGACTCGACGAGGTCCAGCACGTCCGCGTCCAGCAGCCACTCGAACAGCGCGGGGTCGGTCAGGTGCGGCACGTCCATGTGTTCGGGCCGCTGCCCTTGCGGCAGGGCGGCCAGCTTGGCCTCGAAGTGCGCGGCGAGCGCCTCGAACCTGGCGGGCGCCAGCACGCTCGGATGCGTCTCGTAGCCGTCGGTCTGGAACATCACGTCACCTCACGAGTAGGCCGGTCTCCTTGTCGTAACGCAGAACGCGTGCGGGCGGGGCGTCCACGGTCACCGTGGCGCCGACGGCGGGCTCGTCGTCCTCCGGCACGACGTACCCGATCTGGTCGTCGCCGCAGTCGAGCGTCACCAGCGACGTCACGCCGAGGTTCTCCACAATGGACACCGTTCCGGTGAAGAGCCCCTCGGTGGCGGGCGAGAGGTACTCGGGACGGACACCGATGATCTCCGACGCGCGCGGCACGAGGTTCATGGGCGTCGAACCGATGAAGTTCGCGACGAAGGTGTCCGCCGGCCGCTGGAACACCTCGCGCGGCGTTCCGAGCTGGCGGATCCGCCCGGCGTCCATCACCGCGATCCGGTCGGCCAGCGCCAGCGCCTCTGCCTGGTCGTGCGTCACGAACACCGTCGTCAACGCGAGTTCCCGTTGCAGCTTCTTGAGGAACGTCCGCGCTTCCAGCCGCAGCCGGGCGTCCAGGTTGGACAGCGGCTCGTCCAGCAGCAGCACCTCGGCCGACGCGGCGACCGCGCGGGCCAGCGCGGCCCGTTGCTGCTGGCCGCCGGAGAGCTGGCCCGGCCGTCGCTCCAGCAGCCCGTCCAGGCTGAGGCCTCCCGCTGTGCGCGCGGCGGTCTCGCGCTGCACCGACTTGGCCGCTCCCCGCACCCGCAATGGGTAGGCGATGTTCTGCGCCACGGTCATGTGCGGGAACAACGCGTAGTCCTGGAACACCATGGCGACCCCGCGCTCGCCGGGCTGCAAGCGCGTGACGTCGCGCGAGCCGATCGACACGGTGCCCTCGGAGGCGCCCTCCAGGCCGGCGATGGTGCGCAGCAGCGTGGTCTTGCCGCAGCCCGACGGACCGAGCAGGGCGAACAGCTCGCCGTCGGAGATCTCGAGGTCCAGGGAGTCCACCGCCCGCACCCCGTTGGGGTAGACGGTGGCCAGACCGGCGATCGTGATGCCCGCCATCAGCTCTTGATGCCTCCGTGGAATCGGAACCCGTACCGCTTGCTCACGAACAGGTACAGCACGACCACCGGGATCGAGTACAGCAGCGAGAACACCGGGATCACCGTCAGGTTGGCGCTGCCGCCCTCGTCGTA
>JASLAV010000144.1 GCA_030146905.1 Lentzea sp.
TCACACCCGAGGCCGTACCGGCGGACAGGTCGATCTCGCCGAGCAGCAGCACGAACACCAGGCCCATCGCGATGATGGTGATGCTGGCGCCCTGCTGGAGCAGGTTGGCGAGGTTGCCGAGGGTGAAGAACGTGTCGGACAACGAGCTGAAGACGATCAGCAGCACGATGATGCCGAGCAGCGCGGGCAGCGAGCCGAGCTCGCCGCCGCGAACCCTCGCCCAGTAGTCGCGGACGGCCTCGCCCGTGGACTGCGAGGTCGTGTCGATGCCGAAGTCGGAGATGGCGCCCTGAGGGGTTTCCTGTGCGGGCGTCTCGGTGGTGTTGGTCATGCTGGCCTCTTCGGAACTCATCAGATCGTCGCCGCCTCGGGGCGGGCGATGCCCAGGTCACCGGAACGACCGGCGGTGATCAGCTCGACGACCTGGCCGTGCGTGACGTCCTTGGACCCCACGACGGCGGCCATGCGGCCGAGGTAGAGGCACGCGATCTTGTCGGCGACCTCGAACACGTCGTTCATGTTGTGGCTGATCAGGACGACGCCGAGGCCCTGCTCCGCGAGCCGGCGGACGAGGTCGAGGACCTGCCGCGTCTGCGCGACGCCGAGTGCCGCGGTGGGCTCGTCGAGGAGCACGACCTTGCTGTTCCACAGCACGGCCTTGGCGATCGCCACGGTCTGGCGCTGACCGCCGGACAGCGACGACACCTGGGTGCGCACCGACTTGACCGTGCGCACGGACAGCGACGCCAGCGTCTTGCGAGCCGCCTGCTCCATGTCGGTCTCGTCGAGCAGGCCGGCCTTGGTGCGCTCACGGCCGAGGAACATGTTCTGGACGATGTCGAGGTTGTCGGCCAGCGCCAAGTCCTGGTAGACGACCTCGATCCCGAGGTCCGAGGCGTCGCGCGGGCCCTTGATGTGCACCGGCTCGCCGTTGAACAGGACCTCACCGGAGTCGGTGGGGTGGATGCCCGCGATGCACTTGACCAGCGTCGACTTGCCCGCGCCGTTGTCACCGACGAGGGCGGTGACCTCACCGGGGTTGACGGTGAGGTCGATGTCGTGCAGGACGTGCACGGGACCGAAGCTCTTGTTGATGCCGCGCAGCTCGAGAATCGGCTCGCTCACTGGGGATTCCTCCGTGTTACCACGCGTGTAGGGCGGGGTGCGCAGGTTCCGCACCCCGCCCTACGCGCAAGCGGTCCTACTTGATGCCGAGCTCGGTGCAGGCGGCCTGGGTGTCGGCCACGCAGATCTCCGAGGCCTTGACGAAGCCCGCGTCGACGACGGACTTGACCTTGTCCTTGGTGATCAGCTGCGGCGTCAGCAGCACGGACTTGACGTCGCGGTTGCCCTTGGGGTCCTTCTCCTTGCCGGACGCGAGGGCGTCGGCGGCGGCGGTGTCACCCTTGGCGAGCGCGGCGGCCAGCTTGGCCGCGGCCTGGGCCTCTTCGTTGATCGGCTTGAAGACGGTCATGTACTGCTCGCCACGGAGCACGGCCTGCAGGCCGTCCGGGGTGGCGTCCTGACCGGTGACCGGAACCTTGCCGTTCAGGCTGTACTTCTTGAGGATCGTGATCACAGCGCCGGCGAGGCCGTCGTTCGCGGCGACGACGCCGTCCACCTTGCCGCCGTTGGAGGTCAGGATCTGCTCGAAGGTCTGGCCACCCTGCTGGTTGTCCCAGTCGGGGATCGGCTGGGACTGGACCAGCTTGAGCTTGCCGGAGTCGTACAGCGGCTTGAGGGCCTTCTGCTGGCCCTGGTGGAACAGGGTCGCGTTGTTGTCCGTCGGCGAACCCTCGATCTCGATCACGTTCGCGCCCTGCGGAGCGTTCTTCAGTGCGTCCGCGAGACCCTGGCCCTGCAGCTCGCCGACCTTCACGTTGTCGAACGACACGTAGTAAGGCGAGGTGCCACCGAGGTTCAGGCGGTCGTAGTCGATGACGTGGATGCCCTGGGCCTGCGCCTTCTTGGCGACCGAGGCACCGACCTCGCTGTTGGGGGTCGCGATGATCAGGACCTTCACGCCGGCGTTGATCATGCCGTCGGCGAGGGTGCTGAACTTCTGGGCGTCACCCTGAGCGTTCTGAATGTCGGCGTCGAGCCCCTCCTTCTTCAGAGCCGCCTCGAGGAGCGGCTTGTCGAAGCCCTCCCAGCGGGCGGAGGACTTCGTCTCAGGAAGGATCACGCCGACCTTTGCGCCCCCGCCGCTGCCAGAGTTCGTTTCGGAGCTTCCTCCGGTGCCGGAGGACGTGTTGGCGCCACACGCCGAGACCGCCAGGGCGAGGCCCACGGTCACGGCGATGGAAGCGAGGCTCTTGCTGCGCATCCGCCATCCCTTTCACTGCGCTGTGTCACAGAGAATGTTGTGGCGCACAACGTATGCCTGACATATGCGTGACCGGAACCACACTGGATCGATTAAGTCGCAACGATGCGGTAACCCTGGCGAAATTTAGTCACCGAGAGTCGTGAGAGCGTTACCACCGCACTACTGCATACGGCTGCGATATATTGGATATCGCTTGCAGCGAACACTCACCCGTCATCTCCCGGCCATCTCTAGGTTGGGTGCATGACGGTCGACAAGGAAACCGCCGAGAGGCTGGCGCTTTCGTTCGGTGCGGATGCCGCGCGGTACGACCGCACCCGTCCGGCCTACCCGGACGCGTTGGTCCGCAAGATCGTCTCGGCGAGCCCAGGGCCGCGCGTCCTCGACGTCGGCTGCGGCACCGGGGTGTTGGCACGGCCGTTGCGCGAGGCCGGGTGCGAGGTGCTCGGCGTCGAGCCCGACGAGCGCATGGCGGAGTTCGCGCGCGGCAGCGGTGTGGCCGTGGAGGTCTCGAAGTTCGAGGCCTGGGACCCGGCCGGCCGGGAGTTCGACGCCGTCGTCGCCGGTCAGTCGTGGCACTGGGTCGATCCCGCGGCGGGGCCCGGCCAGGTCGCACGGGTGCTGCGGCCGGGCGGGGTGTTCGTGGCGCTGTGGCACGTGTTCGCCCCGCCGGAGCCGATCGAGCAGGCCTTCGGCGACGCGTTCCGCAAGGCCGCGCCGGACATCTCGTTCCGCGTCGGCCAGTCCCGCGAGGAGGCGCTGCATGCCTACCGCGAGGGCTGCGTGCGCACGGGGGACGCGTTCGTCGGCACCGGTGCGTTCAGCGACGTCCAGCAGTGGTCGGCGGAGTGGGACCGGACCTACACGACCGCCGAGTACCTCGACCTCGTGCGCACGATGGGCCCGATCGCCCTGCTCGGCGCCGACCAGGTCGGCACGCTGCTGGACGACGTCGGCCGCGCGATCGACGCGATCGGCGGCCGGTTCACCACGCACTACGAC
The DNA here is from genome assembly GCA_030146905.1 of Lentzea sp. The sequence goes on from JASLAV010000144.1 coordinate 3,332, forward strand.
ACGCTGGCCGTCGCCGTCACCCGTAGCTGATCGACTACCAGGAACGCAGCGTCGCGATGCGTTCCTCCAGCTGCTCGATGGTGGCCATGGCCGTCGGCGGGCCACCGCAGTACTCGCGCAGCTGGCTGTGGATCTTGCCGTGCGGCTTCTTCGTGCGGTGGTGGTGCATGGCGACGAGCGTGTTCAGCTCCTTGCGCAGCGACGTGAGGCGTTCCTGCACGCCCACCGGCCTCGCCTCGCGCACCGCGACCTCCGGCTTGGGCCGCTTGGCCGCGATCGCCATCTGCTCCTCCTGCCGCTGCAGCAGCAGGGTGCGCACCTGGTCCGGCTCCAGCAGCCCCGGCAGGCCGAGGTACTCCTGTTCCTCGTCGGAGCCCGCGATGGTCGGAGCGCCGAACGACGACCCGTCGAAGATCACCTGGTCGAGCTCCGCCGTGGTGCCCAGGGCGGTGAAGGCCCGTTCGTCCTCACCCGGCTCGTCCTTGGCCTGGTTGGCCGCGGCCATGAGCTCGTCGTCCCAGCCGTCCTTCTCGCGGTGCGGCTTTCCCAGGACGTGGTCGCGCTCGGCCTCCAGCTCCGACGCGAGCTGCAGCAGCACCGGCACCGACGGCAGGAACACCGAGGCGGTCTCGCCGGGCTTCCGGTTGCGCACGAAGCGGCCGACGGCCTGCGCGAAGAACAGCGGGGTCGACGACGACGTCGCGTAGACCCCGACTGCCAGGCGCGGCACGTCGACGCCCTCGGACACCATGCGGACGGCGATCATCCAGCGTTCGTTCGTCGCGGCGAACTCCGCGATCTTGCCGGACGCCTTGGGGTCGTCGGAGAGGACGAGCGTGGGGATGTGGCCCGTGACGCGCTCGAGCACCTGCGCGTAGGCCTTCGCGACGGTCTGGTCGGTGGCGATCACCAGGCCACCGGCGTCGGGGATGCCGTTCTCGCGCTTCTGCGTGAGCCGCTGGTCGGCGGCGCGCAGCACCGAGGCGATCCAGTCGCCCGCCGGGTCCAGGGCGGTGCGCCACGCCCGAGCGGTCTGCTCCTGCGTCAGCGGCTCGCCCAGGCGTGCGGTGAACTCCTCGCCCGCGCTGGTCCGCCACGACGCCTCGCCCGAGTACGCGAGGAACAGCACGGGCCGGACGACGCCGTCGCGCAGCGCGTCGGAGTAGCCGTAGGTGTGGTCCGCCTTGGACGTCTTGAAGCCGCCGTTGCTCTCCTCGTACTGCACGAACGGGATCGGCGAGTCGTCGGAGCGGAACGGCGTGCCGGTGAGGCACAGCCGCCGGACCGCGGGCGTGAACGCCTCGCGGATCGCATCACCCCACGACTTGGCGTCACCGCCGTGGTGGACCTCGTCGAGCAGCACGAGCGTCTTGCGGTTCTCCGTGCGCACCCTGTGCAACGTCGGATGGGCGGCGACCTGCGCGTACGTCACGGCCACGCCGTGGTAGTCGCGGGAGGTCATCGCGTTGGTGTTGCGGAAGTTCGAGTCGATGTGGATGCCCTGCTCGGCGGCGGCCTTGGCCCACTGGTGCTTGAGGTGCTCGGTGGGCGTGACGATCGTGACGGTCTCGATCGTCCTGTCGGCCAGCAGCTCGGCGGCGACGCGGAGCCCGAAGGTCGTCTTGCCGGCGCCGGGCGTGGCGACGGCGAGGAAGTCCTGGGGCTTCGCGGCGAGGTACTTGGTCAGCGCCCTGCGCTGCCATGCCCGCAGCGGTCGCATTGCTGCTGTCGCTGTCACAGACGTGCTTCTCCTCGTTTGCGCTGGTCAGACATGGAAGCGCCCTCAGGCGGACCATGGCCGAGGGCACTGCGAGCCTACCCGTTCCGAACGTCGATGCCGCGAAACGTGGCCCCATGCACCATGCTTGTCACTGCGATGGGTTCGCCTACCGACAACGACGCACGCAGGTCCGGCCGCAAGGGGCCGCTGCGTCTACTCGCGCGCACGCTGTCGAAGGCGTGGGAAGGCAACATCTTCTCAGAAGCCGCCGAGGCGGCGTTCTGGCAGACGCTGTCGTTCCCGCCACTGCTGCTCGGCGTGCTGGGCTCGATGGGCTGGATCGGCTCCTGGTTCGGCGACGAGGTGGTCAAGGCCGTCCAGGAGAAGATCATCGGGTTCACCCGCACGATCTTCAGCCGGGACGTCGTCAACCAGGTGATCGAACCCACCGTCGCCGAGATCCTCACCACCGGCAAGGGTGAGATCGTCTCCATCGGCTTCCTGATCTCGCTGTGGGCGGGGTCGTCGGCCATGTCGTCGTTCGTCGACGCGATCACGGTCGCCCACGGCCAGTACGGCGTGCGCAACGAGGTGTGGCAGCGCTTCTTCGCCCTGCTGCTCTACATGGTGTCGCTGGTGGCGCTCGTGGTCGGCCTGCCGGTGCTGGCGCTGGGCCCCGACATCCTGCCGCAGTTCTTCCCGGAGAGCTGGCAGCCCTACATCACGACGTGGGTCGGCCGCTTCTACTACCCCGGCGTCGGGCTGCTGCTCGTGCTGTCGCTGTCGCTGCTCTACAAGGTCGCGCTGCCGCGGCGGCTGCCGTACCACCGCGTGCTGCCGGGCGCGATCCTCGCGATGGCCGTGTTCATCCTGACGTCCATCGGCCTGCGCCTGTACATCCAGTGGATCACCACCACGGGCTACACCTACGGCGCGCTGGCGACGCCGATCGCGTTCCTGCTGTTCGTGTTCTTCATCGGCCTGGCGATCATCATCGGCGCGTACTTCAACAGCGCCGTCCAGGACATGTGGCCCGCCCGCATGACCCGCCGCCAACGC
>JASLAV010001065.1 GCA_030146905.1 Lentzea sp.
CCGCCGCTCCTACTGCAGGAACCTCACGGTGACCTCGGCCCCGGCGGCCACCTCCGTGACGTCCTCCGGCACCTCGATCAGGCAGTTCGACAGCGCGAGCGCCGACAGCAGGTGCGACCCCGGCCCGCCCACCGGCGTCACGACCTCGCCGGACGACGGGTCGTACAGGCCGCGCCGGAACTGCGTCTTGCCCGCGGGGGAGGTCAGCGGAGCCGACACGGTCGCGCGGGTGCTCTGCCGCTCGACCTGCGTGTGGCCCATCGACCCGAGCAGCGCCGGTCGCACGAACACCTCGAACGACACCTGCGCGCTCACCGGGTTGCCCGGCAGCGTCAGCACCGGCAGGCCCTCGTACCGGCCGGAGCCCTGCGGGCCGCCCGGCTGCATCGCGACCTTCGTGAACCGCACGTCGTGGCTCGCGAGGGCGTCCTTGACCACCTCGTACGCGCCCGCGCTGACCCCGCCGGACGTGACGATCACGTCCACCGAGCCGAGGTACGGCTTGAGCGCCTCGTGGAAGGCGTCCACGTCGTCGGGCACGAACCGCAGCTGCACGGCGACCGCTCCCGCCTCCCGCACCGCGGAGGCGAGCATCATGCCGTTCGACTCGTAGATCTGGCCCGGCTGCAACGGCCTTCCCGGCTCGACCAGCTCGGAGCCGGTCGACAGGACCAGCACGCGCGGGCGGCGGCGCACCGGCAGCCGGGGGAGCCCGAGCGCGGAGGCGAGGCCGAGCGTGGACGGGCGCAGCACGGTGCCGGCGACCAGCACCGGGTCGCCCTTGCGGACGTCGTCGCCCGCGGTGCGGATGTTCGCGCCGGTCCCGACGGCCCGGTTGATCGTCACGGTCTCCGTGCCCGCGTCGGTCCACTCGACCTGGACCACCGCGTCCGCGCCGGGGGGCACCGGTGCTCCCGTCATGATCCGCTGCACCGTGCCGGGCTCCAGCGGGTTCAGCTCCGTGCGGCCCGCGGGGATGTCGTCGGCGACCGGGAGCCGGACCGGCAGATCGCCCGCCAGGTCGGCCGCACGCACCGCGTACCCGTCCATCGCGGAGTTGTCGAAGGGCGGCAGCGAGAGCGGGGCGATGACGTCGGCGGCGAGCACCAGCCCGAGGCACTCGTCGAGCGGCAGCTGCAGCACGGGCATCAGCCCGACGAGCTCCGCGACGCGTTGGCGGTGTTCGGCGACAGAGGTGGGGGACACGACTGCATACTGCCAACGTCGCGCCGGCCGTGACGATCGGTTCGCGCAGTTCTTCACCGGAGGTGTTGTTCGTGCAGGTCCGGACCAGGCACACACCGACTTTCGGCGTGGCGAGGCTCGTGCTCGCGCCCGGCGAGATGGTGCTGGCCGACCCGCTGACCATCGCCGCCACGAGCTACGGGCTCGCGGTCGAGGTGAAGGGCATGGGAGCCAAGGCCGTGGCGCTGTGCACGGCGGGCGTGGAGGGCGGCTGGCTCGACGCGGCACCCGTGCTGCCCGGCGACCTGCACCTCGTCGACCTCGACGGGACGCACGGCTGGTGCGTCGCGAGGCAGGGCTGGATCGCGTCCAGCAGCACGGTGGCGATGAACCCGGAGGCGCCGCCCATGAAAGCGCTCTTCAGGGGCGCGGAGGGTTTTCTGAACTACGCGAACGGCCAGGGCGCGGTCGTGCTCGCCTGCTACGGCGCTCTCGACCTCGTGACGCTGGAGGTGGGGGAAGCCGTGACCATCAGCAGCGATCACGTCGTGGCGTTCGCGGACACCGTGCAATGCCGGCTCCGCCCGTCGGTCCCCGACGGCGTGCAATCCATTCAGACCGGTGAGGGCCTGGTGTTCGACTTCGCCGGTCCCGGTGCCGTGCTCACGCAGACGCGCGGGCCCCGCCGGCTCACCACCTGGTTGCGCGCCAACGGAGTCAGCTCGCGTTCATGACTCCGTAAGGAGGTATCCGAGTGAGTTTTCTTCTTTTAGCGTTGCGTTCTGCTTGCGTGATCTGAAGGAGGAAGCCTTGGCTCTCGGTACCGTCAAGTGGTTCAACTCCGAAAAGGGATACGGCTTCATCGCAACCGACGGCGGGCCCGACGTGTTCGTGCACTACTCGGCGATCCAGATGGAAGGCTTCCGGACGCTCTCCGAAGGCGATCGCGTGGAGTTCGAGGTGCAGGCGGGACGCGATGGGCGCAGCCAGGCGTCGGACGTGCGCCGCGCCAGCTAGCGCGCCGGGGGAGACCGCACCGAGGACCACTTCGATCACAGTCTTGTGCAACCCCGGGCAGCTCGATCTGATCGCGCGTTAGGCTGCCTCGCGTGTCGGAGGACCTGAGCGGGCGGCGTATCGCGCACTACCGGATCGACGGCGTGCTCGGCCGCGGTGGCATGAGCGTGACGTACAGGGCCACGGACGTGAGGCTGGGCCGCAAGGTCGCCCTCAAGGTCATCGGTGAGCACCTCGCGCCCGACGCGGAGTTCCGCGAGCGGTTCGTCGACGAGGCGCGCAACACCTCCGCGATCGACCACGCGAACATCGTGCCGCTGTACGACTTCGACGAGGTCGACGGCCTGCTGTACATCGCCATGCGGCTCGTGGACGGCCAGGACCTGGCCGGTCACATCAAGGAGGGGCCGCTCACGCCCGAGCGCACGCTGAGGCTGCTCGCCCAGGTGGCGGAGGCGCTCGACATGCTGCACGGCAAGGGGCTCGTGCACCTCGACGTCAAGCCGGCCAACGTGCTGGTGACCACCAAGGAAGGCGTGCGCGAGCACGTCTACGTCGCCGACTTCGGCCTCACCCGCCGCGGCGCCACCGGGCACCGCACCCGTACGGGTGATTTCCTCGGTTCGCCGACCTACGCGGCGCCGGAGCACCTGCGCGGCGAGCCCGTCGACGGCCGCACCGACCAGTACGCGCTGGCCTGCATGCTGTTCGCCTGCCTGTCGGGGCGCCCGCCGTTCCAGGGCGGCGTGCAGGAGGTCATCGCAGGTCACCTGGGCCAGACCGTTCCCGCGCTGTCGCAGCTCGTGGCGCTGCCGCCCGCGATCGACGAGGTGATCCGCAAGGGCACCTCGAAGGACCCGTCGCAGCGGTACGCGTCCTGCGCGGAGCTCGTCAGCGCCGCGCGCGTCGCTCTCGCCGGGGTCGCGCTCGGCGCGGCTCCCGCTCAGCTCGGGCCGCAGTCCGGCTCGTTCGCCGCGCAGTCGCCGGTGTCGGGGCCGATGCCCCAGCAGGGTCCGTACCAGGGCTACCAGCAGCCGCTGTCCGACCCGGTGCGCCTGCGCCCGCCGAACCAGGTGGGCGTGAGCGCGTTCACGTCCGGGCGCAAGGAGCGGCCCGCGTGGTTCGCGCCGGTGATCGCGGCAGCGGTGGCGATCGTGGTCATCGTCATCGTGGTGATCATCCTGTCGCCCGGCGACGAACCCGCACGTCAGCCCAAGACGAACTCCTCACCGACGCTCAACATCGGCGACGAGGGCCCGACCTCGCGCAAGCCGCTGCCGACCTCCGTGCCGGTGCGCACTTCACGCTGAGACTCACCTGAGGCCGCTTGCACTCACCGTGCCCGAGTGCTAAACACGAACTAGCACTCGGCACGTTCGAGTGCCAAAGCAGTGAGGCTGGGACGGTGAGGCCCTCCGGGGTCGTCCGTCGCGGGCACCAACCTGGCCACTGCACCGTGTTCCGCTGTGGGCGTGTG
>JASLAV010001176.1 GCA_030146905.1 Lentzea sp.
GCGTCGAGATCGAACATATGCCGTGCTGGACGCCGGCGGGCAGCGCTGGACACCGATGAGCACCGGTGGACATGGACACCGGGCATTGGCCGGTTCCAGGATCGACACTAGCGTGAGAGCGCTCTCATCCTTCTGCGCGTCTCGATGTGACGGCTGGCCATCGGCAGTCTCCCAGTCCAAGGAGTGGTGAATGCTCATATCGGGTTACCGCCGACGTGTACCGGCAGCCGTCTTGGCGGTCCTGACAGTTCTGTCCGTGACAAGTGCGGCGCCGGCTTCGGCGGCTGCTACGACCGTCATCGGTGTGGCCTCCGGCCGCTGTCTCGACGTGGTCGGCAACGTCAGGGAGCCGGAGACGGCCGTGAACATCCACGACTGCAACGGACAGGCCAACCAGGCGTGGAACCTGACCTCGGCCGGGGAACTCAGGGTGTACGACGACACCCTGTGCCTGGACGTGGTCGGTCAGGACACGACGGCGCCGGCCGAGGTGCAGGTCTACACCTGCACCGGCGGCGCCAACCAGCGGTGGAGCCTCAAGCCCGACGGCTCCGTCGTCGGCGCGCAGTCAGGTCTCTGCCTGGACGTGAAAGGCCAGAGCACCGCCAACAGCTCTCCGGTGGGTCTGTGGACCTGCAACGGGCAGGACAACCAGAAGTGGCGGACCTCAGCCGGGAACGCCGACACCCAGCCCCCGACGGTGCCGGGCAGCCCCGGGGTGAGCGACCTGGTGTGCGACTCGGTGACGTTCGCGTGGAACGCCTCCACGGACAACGTCGGCGTCGCGTTCTACGACGTCTACCACGACGGCCAACTCGTGAAGACGGTGAACGGCACCACGCTGTCCACCAGCTTCCCCGTCGTCGCCGGGGCCACCTGGGGCCTGTACGTCAACGCGCGTGACGCGGCAGGCAACGTCTCGCAGGCCAGCACCACGGTGCCGATCACGCCGCCGCACTGCCAGGCCGACACCCAGCCGCCGACCGCGCCGACACGACTGGTGGGCTCCGCGTCCGGCACCACGGTGACGTTGTCGTGGACCGCGGCGACCGACAACATCGGCGTCCGCGCTTACGACGTCTACCGCGACGACGCCAAGGCCGGCACGGTCACCGGTACCCCCACCGTTCCTCCCGCCACGTCGTTCATCGACAGCGGACTGGCTGCCAACACGACATACCGGTACTCCGTGGTAGCGCGCGACGCACAAGCCAACGCGTCCGCGCGCAGCGGCACCGCGACCGTGACCACCGGTGCGGGATGCGCCAACCCGGTCTGCGCCGTGACGCAGGTCGGCACCGACACCGATCTCCCGTGGGGTCTGGTCACGCTGCCCGACGGCACCATCCTCTACAGCCGCCGCGACGCGGACGACATCGTCCGCCTCGACCCCGCCACCGGGACGAAGACGACCGTGGGCACCGTGCCCAACGTGTCCGGCACCGACGGCGAGGGCGGCCTCATGGGCCTCGCGATCGCCGGCACGTTCGCCAGTGACCGCTGGCTCTACATCATGCACACCTCGGCCGGCGACAACCGGATCGTGCGGATGAGGCTGGAGAACGACCGGCTCGACACCGCCTCCCACCAGGTCCTGCTCAGCGGCATCCTGCGCAACAAGTACCACGACGGTGGCCGCCTGCGCTTCGGACCGGACGGCAAGCTCTACGCGAGCACCGGTGACGCCCAGAACGGCGACCACGCGCAGAACAAGACCAGCCTCAACGGCAAGGTCCTGCGGCTCAACCCGGACGGCAGCGTGCCGTCGGACAACCCGTTCGGCAACCACGTCTGGAGCTACGGCCACCGCAACCCGCAAGGACTGGCGTTCGACTCCCGGGGACGGCTGTGGGAGCAGGAGTTCGGCGACGGGCGCATGGACGAGACCAACCTCATCACCAAGGGCGGCAACTACGGCTGGCCCGCGTGCGAGGGCACCGCGAACAACACGGGCTCCTGCGGCACCACGGGTTTCCTCGCGCCGAAGCGCACCTACCCCACGTCGGAAGGCTCGTGCTCGGGCATCGCCGTCGTCCGCGACGTGCTGTACGTGGCCTGCCAACGCGGCACCCGGCTGTACCGCGCGGTGATCAGCGGCGACAGCCTGCCCACCGCACAGGTCTACTTCAACGGCACCTACGGCCGGCTGCGCACGGTGGAACCCGCCCCTGACGGGGGGCTGTGGCTGACGACCTCGAACGCCGGCGACAAGGACAGCACTCCCGACAACAGCAACGAGAAGATTCTGCACGTCGCTCTCGGCTGACCGCCACAACCAACCGACATCTACGGAAGGTCTCGACGTGGAGATCAAACGGCGCAGTCTGCTGGCGGCGGGGATGAGCGCGGCCGGCCTTTCCGCCATCGGCATCCCGCTCGCGAGCCCCGCCACCGCGGCGCCCGGCACGCCTGTGACGGAGCGGATGTTCCTCACCGGTACCGACGCGGACCACACGGTCGACTGGGATTTCCGGGTCGCCGCCGGCCGTCGGAGCGGGGTCTGGAGCACCATCCCGACTCCGTCGAACTGGGAGTTCCACGGCTTCGGCAGCTACAACTACGGATCAGCGCTGGTGCCCGACGAGAAGGGCGACTACCGGCACACCTTCACCCCGCCCGCCTCATGGGTGGGCAGGCGGATCTTCCTGGTCTTCGAAGCGGCCATGACCGACACCGACGTGCGCGTCAACGGCGCCTCCGCCGGGCCGGCACACCAGGGCGGCTTCTACCGCTTCCGCTACGACATCACGTCCCTGGTGCGGCTCGGTCAGCCCAACCTGCTGGAGGTGACGGTCAGCAAGGAGTCCGCGGACAACTCCGTCAACAACGCCGAACGCCGAGGTGACTACTGGAACTTCGGCGGGATCTTCCGTCCTGTGACGCTGGAGGCCCATCCTGCCGCGTGCGTCGACGACGTCGCGGTCGACGCTCGCGCCGACGGGACGTTCACCGCCGAGGTGACGCTCGCAGGTGTCACATCAGCCGCGCGAGTCGTGGGACAGATCAGGCGCTTGGACGGCTCCGCCGTGGGCAGCCCGTTCTCGGCGGTGGTTCCGGCGAACGCGACCAAGGTGACAGTGACCACGACCGCTGACCAACCCCTGCTGTGGACGGCCGAGACACCGAACCTGCACCAGGTGGACGTGACGCTCACCGACGGCGGTGGATCTCCGCTGCACGCCACCGCGGTGCGGTTCGGGTTCCGCACGATCGAGGTCCGCGCGGGCGACAGCATCTACGTCAACGGCGCCCGGATCGTGCTCAAGGGCGCCAACCGGCACACGTTCTGGCCCACCCTGGGCCGCGCGTCGAGCCCTCGGCTCGCCCGGCTGGACATCGGGTTGATGAAGGACATGAACATGAACGCCGTCCGGATGTCGCACTACCCGCCGGACGGCTTCTTCCTCGACCTGTGCGACGAGCTGGGGCTCTACGTACTGGACGAGCTGGCGGGGTGGCAGAAGCGCTACGACGAGGGCGTCGGCGCGCCGCTGGTGGCCGCGACGGTGACCCGCGACGTGAACCACCCGTCCGTCCTGTTCTGGGCCAACGGCAACGAGGGCGGCTGGAACACCGCCCTGGACGACGACTTCGCGCTGTACGACCCGCAGAAGCGCAAGGTGCTGCACCCGTGGACGACCTTCAACGGCGTCGACACGAGCCACTACCAGTCCTACTCCAGCACCGTCGCGAAGGCGGCGGGCAGCACCGTCTTCATGCCCACCGAGTTCCTGCACGGTCTCTACGACGGCGGTGCGGGTGCGGGCTTGAACGACTACTGGAAGGTCATGGGCGGCGCGCAGCGGTCCGCGGGCGGTTTCATCTGGGCGCTCGTCGACGAGGGCGTCGTGCGCGACGACCGTGGCGGAGCCATCGACACCACGGGAAACCGCGCACCGGATGGCATCCTCGGCCCCTTCCGCGAGAAGGAGGCGAGCTTCCACACCATCAAGGACATCTGGTCACCGGTCCAACTGGCCAATCCCGGGTACTACGCCTCGACATTCCCCGCGGGATTCGACAAGACCGTCAAAGTCGTCAACGGCTACGACTTCACCGATCTCAACCGGTGCAGCTTCACCTGGCAGCTGCTCGAGTTCGTCGCCCCCGGCTCCGGCAACGGTCACACCGTCGTGGCCGAGGGCTCTTTCACCGGGCCCGGCATCGCACCCCGCGCGAAGGGGTCCCTGTCGTTGGACCTGCCCGCCACCTGGACCACCGCCGACGCGCTGAGCGTGACCGCGAGGGATCCCGGCGGCCGGGAGGTGAGCGCGTGGACGTGGCGGATCAAGAAAGCCGCGGATCACGCCGCTCGGCTGGTGGTTCCCACACCGGGAAGTGTCACCGCGGTCGAAGACCCCGCCACGGTGACGATGACCGCCGGAACCACTCGGATCACCATCAGCAAGTCGACCGGGCGCCTGGTGGGCGTGACCGACGACGGGACGGTGGTGTCGCTGATCAACGGTCCGGCACTGGCTGCCGGAACTGCCGAGCTTACCGGCTTGCACCACTTCCGCGACGGTACCGGCTGGGTCGTCCAGGCCGACTACGCCGGTGACCTGACCTCGGTGCGGTGGCGCTTGGACGCGAACGGCTGGCTGCGGTTGGACTACGACTACCACCGCACCGGCGACCACGACTTCCTCGGCGTGAGCTTCGACTACCCCGAGACGAAAGTGCGGGAGCTGACGTGGCTCGGCGACGGCCCGCACGGCGTCTACAAGAACCGGATGCGCGGTGCGACACCCGACGTCTGGAGCAAGACGTACAACGACACGGCCACCGGCGCGAACGGTTGGCAGTACCCGCAGTTCAAGGGCTACCACGCCAATCTCTGCTGGGCCGTGCTGACGACCTCCGAGGGCCCCATCACCGTCGTGTCGGCGCAGGAAGGTCTCTTCCTCCGGCTGTTCACCCCTGCCGTCGGCGC
>JASLAV010001193.1 GCA_030146905.1 Lentzea sp.
CTCAAGAACGGCACTGGCGAACGAAAAGCCCTGACCAACCACCGGGTCGGCCAGGGCAACCGTCGGGGCGACAGGATTTGAACCTGCGACCCCCCGCTCCCAAAGCGGGTGCGCTACCAAACTGCGCCACGCCCCGGTCCACCCCAGCCTATCGCGACCGGCTAAGCTGACCACGCGCCCACCCCGGTAGGCGCGATGCGGGTGTAGCTCAATGGTAGAGCCCCAGCCTTCCAAGCTGGTCATGCGGGTTCGATTCCCGTCACCCGCTCTCGACATCCCCTTGCAGGTCAACAGCGGTGCCACCCATCTCAGGGCAGCACCGCTGTCGCGTCTCTTGATCACGTCGTGCGATTGGCGTGCGATTGGCTGGCCTTCACCCGCTCGCTGAGCTTGTCCGCGATCTCCCTGTCCCGCTCGCTGGTCGCGTGCTGGTAGATGAGCGCCGCCCGCATGCTCCCGTGCCCCATCCGGTGCATCAGCTCCCGCGTGCTGGCTCCCGCTGCCGCTGCCAGGTTGTTGCCCGTGTGGCGCAGGTCGTGGAAGTGGAAGCCCTTCGGGAGCCCGACCTTGGCCACCGTCTTGATCCACTTCACGGACCGGTGCCAGTTACCCCGCTTGAGCGCCGCGCCCTTCTCCCCGGTGAAGATCAGCTCCTCCGGACCGGCCTTGACGAACGCCATCAGGTGACGTCGGAAGTCGTCCACGAGGATCTCCGGCATGGCGACCGTCCGGAAGCCCGCCGCTGACTTCGGTGGGCCTTCCACGAGCTGGCCCGAGTTGAGCTGGGCCAGCCTCCGAGGCACCCGAACCGATGGCGCGTCCAGGTCGACGTCACACCTTCGAAGGGCGATCAGCTCACCCCACCGCAGACCTGTGAGGGCAGCGGCCAGGATCAGCACCCGAAAGCGGGGCGGCACGGTCTCCGACAGGGTGAAGACCTGCTCGACGGTCGCCACGGGCCGTTCCGGAGCCTTCTCCTGGTCCGCTCCCTTGATGCGGCACGGGTTCCGCTTGATGCGGTTGTCGTCCAGGGCGGTGTTCATGATCGCTCGAAGCAGCCGGTACGCCTTGGCGGTCGTGGTGTCCGAACGGCCGTTGTCGAGCAGGTGTCGTCGCCAGGTCCGCACGGTCTCCGTGGTGATCGAGTTGAGCAGCTTCTCACCGAGGAACGGCACGACGTGAAGCCGGAACTGCCGCTCGTACTCCTCGCGGGTGCGGACGCCGAGCTGCCGTTCCTTGATCCACCGCTCCCCGTACTCCTTGAGCGCGACCTTGCCGAGCAGCGGATCAACCCACTCGCCACGGAGGAGATCAGCCTCGACCGTGGACAGCCACGCGTTGGCGTCGGACTTGGTCGGGAACGTCTCCGGCGCGTTCCGACGAAGGCCGTCAGGACCGAGGTAGCTCGCTTGGTGCCGACCGGACGGCAGCTTGCGAACGTGGCCGAACTGGCGGTGGTTCTTCTTGTTCGCCATCAGGCAGCCCTCCAGACCGGCTCGACCCGACCGGCGTTGATGAACTCGTCCACGTCGGCCCGCTTGAGCCGGACGTGCCGCCCGAGGTGGTGGAACGCGATCCGGCGCTCTGCGATGAGGCGACGGACGAAGCGGACGGTCGTGTTCATGTAGTCCGCCGCTTCCTGAACCGTGAAGTGCTCCTTCATCGTCTTCTCCCCCATTTACGCAGCTTGAGACGTTGCCGAACGGATTGGCGAACTGGCCGAGGCGAGCAGGGCCGCCGTGTACTCGGCCTTCCATCGACGCCGCTCCGCGACCGCCCGCAGCAGCAGGTGAGGTCTTGGGGGCACGTTCGGGTCACCGGGCTGCACGTTGTTCCAGACGACCCGTTTTGGCTGGTCGTCCCCGGTGATCCCCACGTCGGCAAGCAGTTGCCGAACGAATTCCTTGCGGTCGTGCTTGTGGTCGGCCAGCGACTTCCCGGACCACTTCCGCGACACCAGCACCCGCCGACCGGCGACGCCGAGCGTTGAGCGCTTGTGGGCCTTGCCCTTGCACTTGTCCGGCTCCATCGACAGTCGAGCGCCCTTCGGCTGGACCCCGTAGAGCAGCCAGACGGGGCACTGCGGCGAGCAAGGCGTGACGGCCAGCTCCGCGCACAGCCGTTCGGCGTGGTCCTCCTGGCGGCTCGTCTGGGCGTCGAAGCACTCACCGATGCTCTTGGTCAGGTACTTCGTCAGATAGCCGATGTGCCGACCGGCCTCTTCGGTGCCGCCGAGGATGCCCTTGGAGTGCACCTGCACCCCGAACCGCGCCACGTGCGCCGGGCGCTCAACCTGGTCGAGAGCTTCATCCCAGGTCGGTAGCGGTTCACGCGTGGTCGGGTCAACGAACCCCTTCGCCCGCGGGTCCCACACCGGCCGGTTGTCGCCGCTGTACTTGATCTCGTCGTGATTGGGCCACCAGACCTGGTGGTAGGTGGCCTCCGCGACCGCTCGCAGCTCCGCCCGCGAGATCGAACCCCGGATAGCGGCGTGCCAGTGCGGCGCCAGTCGCCGCTGAGGCTCGACGGTCGAGAAGTACTGCACATCCCAGCCGACGCAGCGCCGCAGGTTCTGCACGAACCGATCGAGCAGCGCAGCGAAGTGCACCGCATCCGAGCCGCACGCCGGTAGTCATACGAGACCGGATCGACCGGAGTGCCGTCCGACCGCACCTTGCCGTAGCTGTCCAGCGTCAGCGTGAGGAAGGTCGAGGGCTGGTACTTGCCGCCGAAGACCCGTCCGACCGTGCGCTTGGTGATCGGCCGCCGAGGCAGGTTCGGCGCGTCCTGCCGCCGCCTGGTCGACCGCTTCCGCACCGCCCGAGGCCGAGCCTCCAGAGCTGGGAGCGAACCGCGGACTCCGAGCTGCCGCAGCTCCGCATCAACCTCGGTGATCTCTTCCCGAACCTCCTCAGCACCGATCTCGTCGCCCTCCTCGACGGCCTGCCGGTACGCCTTCACCAGGTCGGCCCGGTAGGCGGTCAGCGCCCGCTGATCGTCACTGGGAGAGTCCGGGGTGAAGTCGGGTTCCTCGGTCAGGTGCCATCCCTCGCGGCACTGCGCCATCCGTAGCCGCCGGTTCTTCTCCGCACAGGTGGGGCACACACTCGCCACGGTTGACCCGCACGCCACGGGCACGATCTCGACCCGTCCGGTGTCCAGGTCGATCCGCTCCTTGGCCAGCGGTCGGACGCAGACGCCGTGCTCTTCAGCCACGGCCCGAGCCACGTCCAGCGCCGCCGGCTGCTTCATCCGGTCGGCACGAGTTAGGTACTCGCTCACGCCGCAACCTCCCCCGAGCCGTCCGACCGAGTCGGGAAGTCGTGCACCTTCGCATCGGCCAGGAACACGCCCAGCTCGACCAGGTCGGCATCGGTGACATGGAAGGCCCGAGCCCGTTCCGGCTCCCTCTGCCCGTCCTCTTTGACCCAGGCGACACCAGGCGTGTTCTCGCTGATCTCATGTGCCGCCGCGCCCCGCTGACGGACACCGTCACCAAGCACCATGTCCACCTGCTGCGGCTCGTCCAAGCGCAGCGCCACACGGGTGCTGAACAGGTGCCGGAAGGACACGACCTCCTTACGCGGATCCTGGACCAGGCCCACGACCGCGTAGCCAGGCGCACGCCCCTGTGAGGTGATCGTCTGGATAGCCCGCACCGCTCGTTCCCGGAGCTGCTTGTCCGGCTGGTAGGCGATCAGATCCGCCAACTCATCCACCACCAGGACCGTGAACGGCTCCCCCGTCGACCGCGCCCACAATCGCCGCACACCCCGGTACCGCGCCGCCCGCTCCTTGACCTCAGCGGCGATTTCCTCAAGCAGCGCAACGGCTTCCGGGCCGTTGTCGTACACGACACGGTCGAAGGCGCCCGGGCACTGCCCGAGTTCCATCCCGCCCTTCGGGTCGATCCCGACCAACCGCACCAGGCCCGCACGGACGGCCGGGGCGAGCTGCCACACCAGCGACCAGAGCACCGAGCCCTTGCCCGCACCGGGCACGCCGACCACGAGCACTTGAGACCCGAGCAGACGCAGCCGCCACGGCCTACCGGTCTCGGTCCGACCGACGACCACCCGCTTGAGGTCCACCTCGGTCGAGTCCGCCAGCGCGGGCACCGCGAGAGGTCGCAGCAGCGGGTCACAGTGGACGAAGTCCAGCTCGATCACCCGAGGACGCAACACCCGCACCCGACACGAGCGAGCACCGAACGAGTGCGCCAGGCCGTCCCGGCGCAGCTCCCATACGTCTGGCGACTGTGCGGGCACCATCCGCACCCGGACTCGGTCCCGCCACCCCTCAGAGCGAACCCGCCGAAGCCTGGGCCGGTACTCGCGCCCACGGTCCTGCTTGGCCAGCTCAGCGAGCCGCATCACCGACCGCCACTTCGGCACGTAAACCGTCAACCGCCGCCACTCGGTCACGAGCCGGTACCAGCCGTGGCGCAGGAACGACCGACGATCGAGACCTGCCCAGATGCTCAGGGCCGCGACCAGCGACAACAGAGCCAACACCAGCGGCGAGAGCCCGAACCGCCACCAGCACCAGGCCGCCGACAACGGCACCAACGTGACCACCGGATAGCGAACGACGACGAGCACCAGGCGCATGGCCCCGACGACCGCCAGCCACACCAGAGCCACCAGTGCCGCGACCCACTTCACCTTGCCGGGAACGAGCACCCACCACGGCACCCGAGGCCGGACAGCCTCGAACGGAGCCGGGTCGACCCACTTTCCGCCGTTCATCGCGCACGCCCCACGGGGGCGAAGATCAGCGGCAGCCATCCCAGGCAGCCGCAGCAAACGAGCTGGTTCGGGGCGTAGACACCGAACCGCTTGCACGCCCCGCAGGGGCGACCGTTGGACAACTTCCACACTGTCGGAGCACCGCGCCGACTTGACGCGCGCACCCCACGTACCGATAGCCTCGACATGACCGGAATCCCTTGTGTGGTAACGAAAGCACGCGAAAGTTCCGGTCGGTGTGTCGCCGGGAAACAGCTTCAGCCCGCCAAGACTCGAACCTGTTTCCCCGCGACCCCACCAACCAGCAATTCAGATCACTTGCCGCACGAGACCGCCCGCACGATCATTCGCTCGTCTCGACTTCGAACAGGTCTTCGAACTCGAACGGCGCGAGCGCCTTCAACGCCCCACTGATGAACCGCGCACCAGGCCGCAGCTCACCGTCACGCGCACGCTTCACCGTGGACCGGTTGAGCCCCATCGCCTTGGCCAGCGCGTAGTCCGAGTGGAACCCCGCCAGCCTCACAGCCTTGGTGAACGCGTCGTCACGAAGCCTGACCGCGTACCTCGGATCACCGATCCGGTGGCGAACGCGAGCCAGCCGCTCCGTCGTCCCCTCGGGCTCACTTGGCTCGGTCCTCCACCGCTTGCGCCGAGCGCCTGCATCAGTAGCGAGGCCCTGGGCGATCTTCTCCGCCTTCTCCCGCTGTTGCTCCGCGAGGAACAGCGCCTCCCTCTGCCTCCCACGATCGGTCTCCGCGACCCGCCGGTACACCTCGGCCGCCCGCAGGTGGAAGTCCCGCCACTCCACCCGCGCGGCCTCCCGGGAGGGCACCACCTCAAGCAGAGCGTCATGGGCCTGCCGAAGCGTCACCGCCGACTGCACGGTCGACCACAACTCCTCCAGCGACGTCACTCCCACTCGTCCCCCTCGACGCCCAGGGCAACGCCTCCGTCCTGCAACGCCGAGCGCAGCCGGTTGATCGAGTCCTTCTCGACCACCAGGACGACCGGGAACGCCTTGCCGAAGCGAATCTCCACCCGATCGGCGAACGTCTGCGGGTAAGCCCGGATGGGCAGGTCATCGGTCACGTGAAGTCGAACCATGGCATTGCTCATCGGTCACGCCGCCTTGGCAGCGGACTTGACGACGACCGGCTTCATGCCCGAGGCCCGCAGGCTGTACCCGAGCTTCGCCCGGCACCTGTGCCGCTCACCGCCGTGGCTGCCCCGGCACGCCTTGTCGTCAATCCAGGGCGTCACCGTCAGCCCTTCGAAGACCACCGGCCGCACGTCCGTCCCCGGAATCGCCTCCGGTGGGACCGGCTGGTGCGGGGCCGCGATCTTCACCGTGACCACGGCGTCCGTCTTGCGCTCCGCCGCCTGGTCGATCACCAGGACCGACCACACCAACAGCCCGGTTTCCTTGTCCGTCTCCTGCTGGACCGGCAACCCCTTCGCCCGCTCCTCGGCCGACTGGAACTTGAGCACCGGCTCGACACCCATCACCAGCGCGCCACGGGGAAAGACGAAGTCGTGCGTCGCCGGGAGCCTGCTCCCACCACTGATCGCCACAGCCGATCTCCTGTCATCAGCGTCGACTGGACCCTTGGTCCAGCACCTTGACACCAACCACTTTCGGCTGATCGGCAGGACGCAAGCACCGCATAGCAGAACTTCTAAGGACGTCTCTGCTAGCTTGAAGACGTCCCAAGTCGTCACCACGGGGGTACACATGGCCAACGAACGCCTACGAGAAGCCCTGCTACGCAATGGCTTGGACCTCGACCACGTCGCCCGAGCCACGAGCGTCGACCCCAAGACCGTCGAACGCTGGATCACCAAGGGCCGAGTCCCCTACCCCCGCCACCGCCACACCATCGCTTCGATGGTCCGCGAGACCGAGAACTACCTCTGGCCGGACGCCGTAGCCGCGGACCGCAAGGCCGAGATCGCCGAGTCCGAGGTGGTCAAGGTCTACCCCCACCGCAACAACATCCCCGCGGACCTCTGGGACCGACTCCTCAACGACTCCACCAAGCACATCGAAGTGCTATCCCTTGCCGCCCTCTTTCTGGTCGAACGCCCGACCTTCGCCAAGGAGCTGCGCCTCAAGGCCGAACAGGGCGCCAGAATCCGCCTCCTGTTCGGCGACCCCGCAGGCCGCGAAGCCGCCCGCCGCAGCGAGGAAGAGCAACTAGGCAAGGGCACCGTCGCCGCCCGCATCCGCAACGCCCTAGCCTTCGTCCGCCCACTGGTCGACGTCCCCGGCATCGAGGTCCGCCTCCACAAGACGACCCTCTACAACTCCGTCTTCCGCTTCGACGACGAGATGATCGTCAACACCCACGTCTTCGGCTTCCCCGGAGCCCACGCCCCAGCCCTCCACCTACGCCGCCTCTCCGCCGGCGACCTCTTCGAGACCTACTCCGAAAGCCTGGAGACCGTCTGGGCCAACGCGAAGCGCGCCACCTTCTGACAAGGTCGAACCATGCCCCGGACCGACTACCTCAACGACCCCAACGCCCCGAAGCCGAACGGCATCCGGGTAGCCG
>JASLAV010000235.1 GCA_030146905.1 Lentzea sp.
CGCTCGTCCGACGGGCACGACGGGTTGATCTTGACGATGAGCCTGGACGGGGCCGGGGTGCCTCCGTTGCGCGAACTGCGGCATTCGGTGCGGCAGTTCGTGGCGCACCTGGGAGACGAGTGCGCAGAGGACGCTGAACTGCTCGTCACGGAACTCGTCAGCAACGCGTATGACCACGGACTGCCGCCCATCGGCGTTCGACTGTGTCCGGTACCGGATTCGCCGTTGGTGCACATCGAGGTGGAAGACGGGGACCGGATGAATTTTCCACAGCTGGGAGTCCCACGGTTGGGCGGAGACCGCGGGCGCGGCTTGGTGCTGGTGGATCAGCTGTCGCTCAACTGGGGCTTCGACGTGACCGCGACGGGCAAGGTCGTATGGGCCGACTTGAGCTGCCGCAGTTTAAGTGCCGTTCACAGCTGACCCAGTTGACGTGGGGTGGTCGCGTTGATCGCGTCCGTCACGGACGTTTCGAGCCTCAGCGACTGCGTCACGCCGGCGAGGTCCAGCACTTTGAGGACACGGCGGGAGCCGACGATCCGGACGTCCACGCCGCGCGAAACCGCTGCAAGCAGGGTGTTGAGACCGGAGGAGTCGCAGAAGGTCACGCCCGTCATGTCCAAGATCACTGGGCCTGACTCCGAAGTCGTCCGGTCGAGGTGTTCCGTGAGTTCAGGGGCTGTGTTGGTGTCCAACTCTCCTGTCGCTGTGATGACCAGCGCCCGAGGGGTCTCGGCGACGCTCACCCGGAAATCATCGCCCGCTGGAAATGTCATGTGCCTAGCATATGGCCCCATCGGCAGCTTCGGGCGATGGGCTCGAGCGGCTTGCAGTGTGACGGTTCACGTCCTCGTCGATCACCTTCGGTCGTCCGCCGTGATTCCTTTCCGCGGCGGGTGATTGGAGGCTGCGCGTAAACAGGACCATCAGGCCGGGATATGTGGAATATCACCAGCAGGACACGAGACGAGCGCCACTCAACGCTGGTCACCGTCCTCAAGGGCAAGTTCGCAGGACGGCCAGCGACATCAGAACTGGTCGGCAGATCTCACAACTAGGTCGTGGATCACGAGTTCCTCATGACGGTGCCACCGACCTTCAGCCTCGCTCACTCGGCACCTGCCGACGACGCTTCAATGCCACCAATCATTGCGTTCAAGACTTCAAGGTCGCGTGGCGAGGTCGGTGAGTTCTGCCCGTGGCGTCACGGTGTGCTGCTCCGACCAGGTTCCGCTCGCACGGACCGGTGAACGGCGGACCACGCCGGACTGCATGACGAATTCCACCCGGCCGACGGCGTCGATGTCGGTGAACGGATCGCCGGACACCGCGATCAGGTCCGCCACCGCGCCCGGCCTGATCACGCCCAGATCGGGCTGTCGCAGCAGTTCCGCGGCAACGCTGGTGGCGGCGCGCAAGGCCCGCAGCGGACTGATGCCGTTGGACACCATCGAGCCGAACTCCCGCCAGGTCTCCGCGTGCGGGATCACGCTGGCGTCGGTTCCGAACGCGATCGTCACGTCGCTGTCGGCCAGATGTTCGGCACCGGCGCGCAGTCTGTCGGCATGGCGGCGGACCTTCTCGCGGATGAAGGCCGGTTTTCCTTGCCAGTACTCGTCGTCGTCGAGTTTGTCGACGAAGCCCAGCATCGCGTACTGGGTGGGGACGAGGTACGCGCCGTGTTCGGCGACCATGGCGAGCGTGTCGCGCGACGCCAGGCTGGCGTGCTCGACGGAACGCACGCCTGCCTGCACGGCCCGGCGGACAGCCTCGTCGTTGAGGGCGTGCACCGCGCACGGCAGCTCCAGGTCGGTGGCCGCGGCCACCAGTGCGCGCATCTCCTCGAGGGTGTAGGTGACCTGGGTCGGCTCGTCGTTGGCCGACCCGAACCCGCCGCTGGCCGCGAACTTGATCCAGTCCGCGCCGTGGCGCGCCTGTTCGCGCACCTTGCGCACCACCTCGGCGGTACCGTCGCCCAGCGTGCCGACCTCGATCCCGTACCGGGCGGTCAGCCCGGGTTGCTTGTCGCCGTGGCCGCCGCGGGCGGAGATCAGGTTGGGCGCCACGATCAGGCGAGGACCTTCGATGACGCCGTCGGCCTGCGCCTGGCGCAGATCGACCGTGATCGGCTGGTCGGCACACCCCAGATCGCGCACCGTGGTGAACCCGTTGTGCAGCAACTGCCGTAGAGCGGGCAGCGCGGCCAACGTCTGATGGCCGACAGAGCTGGTCGCCAGTCCGCTGTCCAACACGTGCACGTGGCAGTCGATGAATCCCGGCAGCAACGTCCGCGCACCCAGATCAATGGTCCGCACGCCGTCGGCACGAACCTCTCGCCCCACGTCGGCGATCCGGCCGTCTCGAACCAGCACCTTCAGCTGTTCCGAGGGGCGCTCGGACACGCCGTCCCACACGTGATCAGCCAGCAGCAGCACTTCGCCGTCGCGATCACCGCGTCGCGACTCCGTCGATGGGGACACAGCCCGGGTTGCCCGCCAGCGTCGTCACACATCCCGATGACCACCCGAAAGAGTGGAACGTTGCAAACCCCACCGCCCACCATGTCCGGTTGCGCATGCAATGGTCACCATGCGCGTCAGTCCGAGTCAGATGAGGAGCAGAGGCCGTCCGCTCCGGATTCGGCCTGGCCAGGGCGGTCGAGCATGTCAGCCGTGTCCAGGCCGGGTTCGGCTGGGCGTACGCTACCAATACGACCGCCGGCCGGGGCGACTTGCGCGCTCACTTCCGGCCAGACTCATCCCGACCCCTCAGGTCACTCGAAAGTGGAAGCAATTCCGTAATTGTGGGTAATGAGTGGTACTTCGTTTCACACGATTTTCCACCTGCTCCTCGATGCGTGATACGGGGAGCTGCTCAGTGGCCCGCATCGGTATGACGCGCGCCTCACCCATCCGAGTGGGTGTCGGCTGCGAATGGAAGTCGCTGAGGTGACGAAGAGGAGCGCGATGCGGAAGCGAGATCAGGCGCAGCCGGCCACCTTGCGTGGTTCTGAGGATCTCAGGGGATCAGAGGACGCGGAGGATCTGCTGTTGCGGGTGGCGCGCGGCGACGAGGCGGCGTTCGGGCGGTTGTACGACCTCGTGTCGGGCATGGTGTTCGGACTCGCGCGCCGCGTTCTGCGAGACCAGGCGCAGTCGGAAGAGGTGTTCCAGGAGGTCATGCTCGAAGTGTGGCGAACGGCCAGCCGGTTCGACCCGGCCCGCGGCAAGGCCACGACCTGGATCATGACCATGACACATCGGCGTGCCGTCGACCGGGTGCGTTCCGCGCAGGCGGCGGCCAACCGAGATGAACGAGCCGCGGCGATGGAAGTGGCGACTCCGTTCGACGAGGTCGTCGAAAAGGTCACCGAGCGTCTCGAACAGCGCAAGGTCCGGCGTTGCCTGTCCTCGCTGACCGACTTGCAGCGCGAGTCCGTGCTGCTGGCCTATTACCGGGGTTACACCTATCCGGAGGTGGCCGGCCTGCTCGACATCCCGCTGGGCACGGTGAAGACGCGGATGCGTGACGGGCTGATCAGACTCCGGGACTGCTTGGGGGTGACGGTGTGAACACGTCGTCAGAGCTGCACACGCTCACAGGCGTCTACGCCGTGAACGCCTTGTCCGACTCCGAACGTGTCGACTTCGAAGGACATCTGGCGCACTGCCCGTCCTGCGCCCAGGAAGTCGCTGAACTGCAGGCCACCTCGGCCGCACTCGCCGCGGCGGCGGACCTTGCGCCACCTGCGCACCTGCGGGCTCAGGTGATGGCGGGCGTGGCGGCCGCACGTCAGCTGCCACCGGAGACGCCCGCCCCGGTGGCCGCTGCGCTCGTGTTCCCGAGCCGGAGACGGTGGCTGGTCCGGACGAGCGTGCTGGCGGCTGCCGCCAGCGTGCTCATCGCGATCGTGGTCGGGGTCCAAGGCGTGCAGGATCGCCGAGAACTCGACGCGCTGCGGCAGTCGGCCGCCGGCTACAGCCAGGTTTCGGACCTGCTGACCGCTCCCGACGCGAAGCTCCTGAGCGACTCGGGATCCGCAGGCGGGAACGGAACCGTGGTGGTCTCATCAAGCCGCAACAAGGCGGTGTTCCTCGCCAGCGGGTTGCCATCGCTGCCCGCGGACCGCACGTACCAGCTGTGGGTGGTCGGACCTGCCGGACCACGCTCGGCCGGTCTGCTGCGGGACGAGCCCCTGGTTGCCGATGGCCTGGCCGGTGCACGGGCGTTCGCGTTGACCGTCGAACCGAGCGGCGGCTCACCAGCCCCCTCGACGGCTCCGGTTCTCGCGATGCCGGTGACGTGATCCGAACGCGACATGACCCGAAGGCCTGATGCCGTCGGGGTCATGTCGTCTCCGCTGGTGTTCAGACAAGGCTCATGATCAACGGGATCGCCTCGGACCCGGCTGTGCGGCCTGATAAGTCGGTGGCTCGCCTGGAAGCGCCTCGTTAACCTCCGTTCGGTGATCTATGAAGACCCGCGGGCGTACCTGCTCGGGCTTGAGGGCCTTGCGTTGTTGCGCGCGTTCACCGGAGAGTTCGACCGTGACTTCGTGGAGGCCCGGATCGCGGAGATCCGCAGAGTGCTCGCCGACGAGGTGTTGGCGAACGCGGCTGTGGAGGTCGACCGGGTCGACACGGTCACGGGCTATCGGCTGTGGTCGGCGACGTATGACCAGCCGAACTCGTCGTTCGACATCGATGAGCCCGTGGTCAAGGGGATCGTGAACTCGCTGCCCGTGGGTGTTGCTCTGGATGCCGCCTGCGGGACTGGCCGCTACGCCGAGTTCCTGGCCGGGCGCGGCCACCGGGTCGTCGGCGTGGACGGCTCGCCCGACATGCTCGCGCGGGCGCGCACTCGGGTGCCGCAGGGCGAGTTCCTGCTCGGTGATCTGCGTCGGCTTCCGGTGGGTGACGCCGAGGTTGATCTGGTCGTGTGCGCCTTGGCGCTGACCCACGTCCCGACGCTCGAGCCGGTGATCGCGGAGTTCGCCAGGGTTCTACGCCCGGGTGGGCACCTGGTGATCGCCGACATGCACCCTGATCGGGTGGCGCAGGGTGCGATTCCCTCCGTGCGCAGCGGTGACGGCCGGCCCGGCAGGCTGAGTGCCCACCGCCACCTGGTCGGTGACTACCTGCGTGCCGCGCTGCCGGTGGGACTGCGCGTGCGGCGCTGCGAGGAACCTCCCCTGCCGGCCAGCACCCGGCCGGGGCCTTCGGAGGGGACGGACACGCTCGGGGAACCAGGACCGTGGGAGCTGTGGCCGTGGTGCCTGGCCGGCATGGTGCCCGAAGCGGCACGAGCCGCCAACGCGGGTGCGCCGGCGCAGATCATCTGGCACTTCCAGCTGGACGAGTCGTGACACCGCCCAGGACTTCAGGTGGTTCGCAACCAACGTGCTCGTTCTGGGCAGGGTGCGGGTTGGTGTCGTCTCCCTGCCGGTGTTCAAAGCCAGGCGGAGAGCGCTTTGAGGATGTCTGCGCGCTTGCGTGGTGCCGTGAGGATCGAGACGGGCTGCCCTCCGGAGAACAGGATCAGGGTGGGAATGCTCAGCACCTGGTAGCGGATGGCGATGCCGGGGTGGGCGTCGATGTCGACCTTGACGACCGAGATCGCGTCCTGGTGTTCCTCGGCGATGCCGGTTACGACCGGGCTGAGCTGCTTGCACGGGCCGCACCACGGCGCCCAGAAGTCGACCAGCACGGGCTTGTCCGAGGCGAGAACGGTGGCGTCGAAGGAATCCGTGGTCACGTCTGCGAGCTGCATGGGAGTTCCTCATCATCCGAAGGTGAAGGAGAAGGCCTGGACGCCGGGGCTGACGGTCGCGGTGAGCGAGCCGCCCCGGACCTGTTGCGTGGCGAGGAGCTGGTAGGAGTTCGGGGTTCCGTCGACCTGGATGGTCTTGGTCTGCCCGTTCTGCTCGATGGTGACGGTTCCCTTGCCGGACAGGACCATCCGCACTTCCTTGGCGCGGTAGTTGAGCCTGATCTGCCGGGGCTGCTCTGCGGGGGTGATGGACTGCGTGTCCAGCGTCCAGTCGCCCGCCAGCGCGAAGCTGTCCGCAGGCTGGTTCTCGGGGAACTGGAAGGACTTCTGGCCGCTGGTGTAGGTCTCGGTCCCGGCGAAGTTCACGCGTTTGGTCGAGCCGAGGTAGGTCTCGCGGGTGATGTCGGCGATGACCGGCGTGTCGTCGGTCAGTTCGGTGGCGGCGGGGAGCTGGACACCGGGCTTGGCGTCGTCCAGGAGTTGGCGGATCAGCTTTTCGGTGACCTGGTAGTCGCCTTCGCCGAACTTGATGTGCCGCACGGTGCCTTGGGCGTCGATGAGGTAGTGGGCGGGCCAGTAGCGGTTGCGGTAGTTGGTCCAGGTACCGAGGTTGTTGTCCAGGGCGACCGGATAGGTGATGCCGAAGTTCTTCGCGGCGGCCGCGACGTTGCCGGGTTCCTTTTCGAAGGCGTATTCGGGGGAGTGGATGCCGACGACCTGGAGGCCGGCGTCGCGGTAGGCCTTGTCCCACGCGGTGATGTGCGGGATGGAGCGCTGGCAGTTGATGCAGGAGTAGGCCCAGAAGTCGAGCATGACGACCTTGCCGCGCAATGACTTCAGGTCGAGCGCCTGGCCGTCCGGGGTGCCCAGCCACTGCTGGATGCCGGTGATGTCCGGCGCGATGCCGCAGCTCTCCAGCTCAGGCGCGCCGTCGGAGCACTTGTCGAGATCCTTGTTCTGGTCGTTGACCAGTCCTCCGAGGTTGAGCGCTTTGCGGACCTGCTCGGAGTTGTTCACCTTCTCCTGCAACGAGCTGGTGTAATCGGGGATGACGCGCTGCAGCAGCTGGGGGAGGTTGAACACCAGGCCGATCGCGAGTGCGATCATCACGAGGCCCGCGGTGATGCGGATGGCGCGCTGGCGCTTGCGGAAGGACTGCACGCGTTCGGCGACCCGGCGGCCGGCGAGGGCGAAGATCAGCAGCGGGATGGCCGCGCCGACGGCGAACGTGAGCGTGAGGACCACGGTCTCGGTGCCGATCCTGCCCGTGGAGCCGGCGACGGTGATGGCGGCGAGCACCGGGCCGGCGCACGGCACGTAGACCGCACCCAGCGCCAAGCCGAGGGTGAACCCGCCACGGCTGGCGTCCGGGTTGCGCTGCGGGATCCAGGTGAAGGGCTTTTCCAGCAAGTGTTCGAAGCGCGGCACCACAAGGCCGACGCCGATCAGGATGAGCACGGCGATCCCGGCCCAGCGCAGGACGTCCTGCGGCAGGTTCAGCAGTGTCAGCAGCAGGGAGCCGAACAGGGTGACCAGGCTGAAGCTGACGACGAGCCCGGCGATGACGAGGTAAGGCCGGGTGCGCGAGGCCGGCTTGACCGCCAGCGCCACACCCGATCCCGGCCCAGGCGTCGTGCGGGCGCTCTGCGTGCCGCCGGAGAAGAAGATGACGGGCAGGACGGGCAGGATGCACGGCGAGATACCGGTGACCAGGCCGCCGATCAGACCGATCAGTGCGAGGGTCAACATGTGGGGCCTACTCGGATTGACGGAAGTGCGTGACATCCCTGCTTCGTCACCGGCACATGCCCGGATTGGCCACCACGGTGTCCACTGTGGATGCTCGACATGTTTTTCCTGGTGGCGTGCAGTGCGCGAGCAATCTGGTAACAAATCGATAACCAGACCCATCTGTTCCTCCAACGGCAGCGAATCACGAGCAACAACTGCTCGAACACTCCTTGGAGATGTCCCGCCATGAACAAGACCGTCCGCAACACCGTCCTCGCCACCGGCGCCGTCTCGCTCGCCCTGTTCGGCGCGGCGTGCGGCTCGGGCGACA
>JASLAV010000112.1 GCA_030146905.1 Lentzea sp.
TTGCGATCACCGGATGACGTACCCGACCAGCTCCGCAAGGTCTTCAAGGAAATCCGGGAGCTAGCCGCAGAGTAAGTACCGGCTCTCGCGCTCGCGCGACGCCGTCCTACGACGGAGCCGCGCGAGCACGAGAGCCGGTACTTACTCTGCGGCTAGCTCCCGGATTTCCTTGAAGACCTTGCGGAGCTGGTCGGGTACGTCATCCGGTGATCGCAATGAGAGGGCCAAGCCGTGCATCATGGCGGTCTTGCCGCCAGGGCCGGCTTCACTGCCCTCTTGCAGCATCTGTTGCACCTTCGAACTGAACTTACTCGCGCGGTGTTCGGCGAAGTCGTCCGACGTCCAGGGTGTACCGCGTTGCCATCGTTCGTTGGCTACCCTGGCCCACAGTTCGTCCGGGAAGATCTCTTCCAGCTCGTTGTGACCGTCCGGTTCGCCGATGAAGGTGACGACCTCCTGCTTCCGCCGGCCGAACTTCATCTCCAGGCTGATGTCCTGGAACATCCTGATACGACGGCTGTCCGCGTCGACGACCAAGCGGACGAGTCTGTCGTGGTCCACGAGGTACTTCGCCAGGTGCAGAGCGCCTTCGTTGTTGTTGCACGCCCACAATGCGATGCCCGCGGCCTGAAGCGAGACGCCTTCGCTGAGGCTGAACAGGAGCGGGATCGCCTGCTGCTCGGTGTCTCCCTCGACGGCCATGAAGCAGCGCTCGTGCAGGAGCACGGAGTTGCGCAGTCCGACGCTCGCGGAGAGCTTGCCGAGAAAGCCGTCGATCTTCTCGTGTGTCTCGGTACCCAGTCGCTCGACTACCGTGTACCCGTCGGCCAGCTTGAGGTGCACCACGTCGGCGATGTCGACACCATCGATGAGGTTCATCGAGTGGGTGGCGACGACGACGTTGACGTTCGGGATCGCACTCTGTTCGCGGATCAAACCCATGACCTTGCGCTGGTGCGCGTAGTCCAAGTGGGTGTCCGGCTCGTCGTAGACGATGATCGTCTGCAATGGTGACGGCGTGAGTTCGTCCAATGAGACGGGATCGGGCTCACTGGCGTTCTGCTCAGCGAGCAGGTTGCTGGTCCACTCCCAGATGGCCAGTGCGACCCGACGTCCGCTGCCGTCACCGGAC
Organism: Lentzea sp.; assembly: GCA_030146905.1. The sequence goes on from JASLAV010000112.1 coordinate 1,133, forward strand.
CGCGTCATGTCGACCGGGCCGCCCGAGCTGCGCGTCATACGCAGTTGAGCGCTGCGGAAGCCGTGGGTGAACGAGATCTCCGGCTCCACGGAGATCTCGGTGATGTCGGGGCAGCGGTACTTGATGTGGTCGCATAGCGACTTGGAGTCCGTGCGCAGGCGGTTCTTGACCTCGTCCTCAATGTCGGTCAGGCGCCCGCGCAAGTCGGGGTCCTGCACATGGCTCTGGAACCGGGAAGTCAACGCCGACTTGACCGCCTCGTTGGCCCTGGCGACCTTGCCGTCGAAGGGCAGCAGGTGCGGGAGCCGGTCGACCACCTGCTGGGTGACGGGAATCCAATCCTCGCCCTCGCTGTGGATCCGACCGTACTTTTCCAACACCGCGAGGTTGTCGGCCTTGCGTGTCGCAGCCTCCTCAGGAACAAGTTGCCGGGCCAGCTTGGCCAGCTCCGGGGCCTTGTACTGGGTGAGGTCGCGCAGACGCTCGTCGGTCGGCATCGGCATCCAGCACTCCCACCGCGCCGATTCGTTGTCCGCAGTGCGACGGATCCTGACCATCGAGGGAAGCCTGAACGTCTCCTGCTCCCACTCGTCGAGTTCGAAGAGCCCTTCGACGTCGGTGGCTCCGCAGCGGGTCCCCGGAGGTCCGGGAACGTAGGAACGATCCTCTTCGACAGCCTCGTAATCGCCGAGCAGGAACGAAAGGGACGCAAGCAGCGCGGTCTTGCCGCCATCGTTGTGGCCAGCGACGATTGTCGGCGAGCTGATCGGGATGTCCTCGACCTTCATGAGCGAACGGAACCCGTTCGCGGAGAAGCTCTTCAGGTGCACGACTGCGGATCGCTCCGTTCTGCCCACCGCGACGTCCCGACCACGTCACTGGGCTGCTGTCCGAAGGAGGTCGACGGTGACTTGCTCGCCCCCATGGCCGGAGATGCTAGATCTTCTGCGTCGGCTCATGTCGTCAAGGGTGGCCGACACGCCGACCTTCTCCCCATGTCGTACTCACTACCCAAGCCCAGACCGCAAAAATGCAGAAAAAGCAGGTCGTGGCTCCTTCGCTGCAGATGGCGGTTCGCCTGCTTGGCCTGGAACGGCAACCCGGCCCTGACCAGCCACCTTGCTCGTCAGAAGTGCTGCAACTAGGGGATTGTCGGCATCGTGGAAGGGCGATATCCCAATGTGAAGTCGAACCTCAATAACGTCCACTGAAGTTCCGAGCGGAAGGCGGTGACGTCGCGGTGACGGACTTCAAGGCAGACCTACCTGGACGGAGCGTGGTCAACCCGGCGTCCGGCGAGGTGTCTGGGTTCCTGGGCTAGGCCAGTTGGCGTTCCAGGACGGTGAATTGGTGCCATAGCGCCAGGATCTCCGTGTCGTTACCCCCGCTCGCTCATGGGCAGCGGTCGCAGTAGCGCGAACGCGTTGATCATGTCCAGGTAGGCCAGTCGCCGGTCATCATGCCGCGTTAGCCGAGGCGCTGCGGATCTGCGGCCGTACCCAGGAGCACCTCGACTCCCACGCCACGCACGGCTCCAACCTAGATGGAGTGCCGGCAGGCACAGTGCTGCTGGTAGCCGGTGTGGTGCTCGACAATGGTGAGGCGACGGGTGCGTTCGAGTACCAGGCCAGCAGGACGGTCGCGAGGATGATCTCCCGATCCGCATGGGCGGGAACGGTGACACCACGTTCAGTGACGATCGCCGCTGGTGGCGGTGCCGTTCGGGTGAGGCGTTGATCACGGGACTGGTTGGTGATCATTGGGCCGTTCGGCCGCTGTGGCGGGGTTGGTTGAAAGGTGATGATTCCTCCTCGGGTCGGGGGACTCAGCACAACGCCGCGTGGTCGTGCGGTTCGGGGGTTCTTCGTGTGGTCGCGCGTTCGTGCGCGTGGGTTTGGCCTGCGCGCATTCGGTATGGGGGTCGCTGTCGCGGTCTTCGGGGGTGTGCTGACGGCGGTGGCGGAGGTTCCCGGTTCGGCTGCGGATGAGGTGACGGCGTCGCGGTTCGCGGAGGCGCGTGGTGAGCCGGTGGTGGTGGAGTCGGCGACCACGGAGACCGACGAGGTGACGGCGAACCCGGACGGCTCGTTCACGTTGAAGCAGCACGCTCAGCCGGTGCGGGTGCGGCGTGGTGACGGCTGGGTGCCGGTGGACCTGTCGTTGGAGCGTCGCCCGGACGGGTCGTTCGGGCCGAAGGCGGCCCCGGTCGACGTGGTGTTCTCGCCCGGTGGCCCGGGGTCGGCCGATGACGCTGTCGCCCGCGTGGTGCGGGGTGATGACGAGGTCGGGCTCGGCTGGGGACGTGACCTGCCGCCCGCGGTGGTGGACGGGGCGTCGTTGACGTATCCGGAGGTGCTGCCGGGGGTGGACTTGAAGGTCGAGGTGACGATCAGCGGGTTCACCGAGGTCCTGGTGGTGAAGACGGCGCAGGCGGGGGCGAACGCCGAGTTGGAGCGCATCGCGTTCCGCACGCACGCCGAGGGTGTCCGGGTGTACGACGGTCCCGGTCCGGGTGGTGACCTGATGGTCAGGGATTCCTCCGGGACGCCGGTGTTCTCCGGTGAGGCCTCGTCGATGTGGGACTCCTCCGGCGGTGACGGAGGCAACCACACGGAGGGACCGGCGGAGGGGGACCGCAGGGCGGAGATGGGTGTCGAGGTCGGTGCGGACACGGTGGCGGTGTTGCCGGACCGGGAGTTCCTGGCCGATCCCGACACGACGTACCCGGTCATGATCGACCCGGAGTACTACTGCGGCAACTGTGGGAAGTTGCACCACGTCGTGGTGCAGGACCCGTGGCCGGACGCGCACAACTTCGACAAGACCAGCGGTGTGTTCAGCGATCTGAAGGCGGGTTACGTCAACGCGGCGGCCTTGGGCGCCGATCGGGCGGGTCGGTCCCGGTCGTACCTGCAGATGCACACGGCTCCGGTCGTCGGCAAGCACATCATCAGCGCGACGTTGCAGGCGCGCGTGATCCACACGTATGACTGCTCGCCGTCGCCGACGGAGTTGTTCGTGAGCCCGAACGTGGACGCGAACACGACGTGGGGCAACCAGCCGGGCTGGTTCTACCGCTTGTCGGAGACCAACGTCGCGAACAACGCGGTGCACTGCCCCAA
>JASLAV010000136.1 GCA_030146905.1 Lentzea sp.
CGCGACCGAGCCCGGCCAGCCGTGGCTGAGCACCAGCGGCAAGGCGTCCGGTTCCGGTGAGCGCACGTGCAGGAAGTGCACGTTCGTGCCGTCGATGGTCGTCGTGAACTGGGGGTGTTCGTTGAGCCGGCTTTCCCAGACGCGCCAGTCGTAGTGGTGGCGCCAGTGTTCGACGAGCTCACGCACTCTGGCGACCGGTACGCCGTAACCGGTGTCGCCGCCCTGCGGTTGCGGTGCCCAGCGAACCCGGTCGAGCCGGTGCCGCAGGTCGTCCAGGTCCTCGTCGGGGATCTCGATCCGGTGCGGCCGGATCTCCTCGTCAGCGTTCATGGCACATCCTCGAAATCGGTGGCGCTACCCGAGGCGTTGCGCGCGGGTGGTCAGGTAGCGCACGTGACGGACGTTGGTGGCGAGCTGGGCGGCTCGGACGTAGGCGGCTCTCGCGGCGCCGTGGTCGCCCGCCATCTCCAGGAGATGAGCTCTGGCGGCGTGCAGACGGCGGTCCTGTGCCACGCGGGGGTCGTCCACGGCGTCGAGCAGCGCCAGACCCGCGGTGGGGCCGTCGGCCATGCCCACGGCGACGGCGTGGTTCAGCCGCGTCACGGGACTGGGGGAGACGTGCAGCAGGAGCCGGTAGAGAGCGACGATCTGGGGCCAGTCGGTGGCCTCCGGGCCCGGCGCTTCGTCGTGGATCGCGGCGATGGCGGCCTGCAGCTGGTACGGACCGACCGGACCACGGGGCAACGCGCGGGTGATCAGGCCGACCCCGCGCCGGATCGACTCGGCCTTCCACCGCGACCGGTCCTGCTCGTGCAGCGGAACGAGCTCACCGTGCTCGGTCAGCCTGGCGGGAGTGCGCGCGTCGACGAGCAGCATCAACGCCAGCAGCCCCTCGACCTCGCTGTCGCCCGGCACGAGCGCGGCGGTCATCTCCGCCAGCCGGATCGCCTGCACCGCCAGGTCCGGCCGGTGCAGGTCCGGGCCCGACGTCGCGGCGTAGCCCTCGGTGAAGATCAGGTACAGCACCCTCAGAACCGCGTCGAGCCGTTGCGGGCGCTCGTTGTGCGACGGCAGGCGGAACGGCACCCCGCTGTCCGCGATCGTCCGCTTGGCGCGCGAGATCCGCCGGGTCACGGTCGCTTCCGAGGTCAGCAGCGCCCTGGCGATCTCGGCGGTGGTCAGCCCGGCCACCGCGCGCAGCGTCAACGCGATCTGCGACGACGGCGACAGCGCCGGGTGACAACACAGGACGAGCAGGATCAGGGTGTCGTCCGCGTCGTCCGCGCCCTCGTCGGCGGACGGACTGGTCCAGTGCTCCGCCGGCACCCCGCCGGCCGCCTTCGCTTCTCGCCGCCTGCGGGCCTGCTCGGCGCGCAGCAGGTCGATCAGCTTGCGGGAGGCGACCTTGAGCAGCCAGGCGTGCGGATGCTCCGGAACACCGCTGTCGCGCCAGCGCCCCGCGGCGACCAGCAGCGCCTCCTGCACGGCGTCCTCGGCGGAGTCGAACCGCCCGTACCGCCGCACGAGTGCGCCGAGGACCTGCGGAGCAAGGCGCCGCAGCACTTCCTCGGCCGAGTCGTCGGTCATGGTGCCGGTCAGATCTCGTCGATGCCGGTCTCCGGTCCCATGACCGGGCGGATCTCCACGCCGGCTTTGGCGAGCTTCCCGGGACCACTGGCGATGCGGGTGGCGATCTCGGTGGCGCGGTCCAGCCCGGCGCAGTCGACGAGCCAGTAGCCGGCGATGACCTCCTCGGTCTCGGCGAACGGCCCGTCGGTGACGACCTGCAGGCCGTCGCGCAGCTGAACGCGTCGCGCCAGCACCGGTGCGGCCAAGCCCTGCGTGTCGACCAGTTCCCCCGACGCGGCCAGGCCACCGGTGAACTCGTCAAGGAACTCGCCGAGCGCGGCCAGCTCCTCCAGGGCGGCGGCCGACCGCGTGCCGTCCTTCTCCGCGAGCGCGTCGTAGTCCTGCTGCGAGCTGTACACGAGGATCATGTACTTCAACTGCGTCCTCCTGATCGGCATGGCACCTGGCGGCGCCGTTCGGAGGGAGAACGAAGCCGAGCGGCAGGATCGGACATCTTCGTGACGGTGCGCGCTGCTACTTGAGTGCCGTGGTCGGCAGCCCGAGGGTCTCGACGACCCGTGCGGCCATGTCGCCGAACGACACGAAGTTCTCGCCCAGCGGCTCGACGACGAGTCGGCGCACTGTGGCGACGTGGCTCGCGATCGAGGCATTGAGGTGCTCGCGGCCGGCGTCGGTCAACGTCGCCAGCGTGAAACGCCTTCCGGTGCCGGCGCACACCGTGCGGGTGACCCAGCCGCGGTCCTCCATCCGCGCCACCGCGTGCGAGAGCCGCGGCAAAGACCCGTTGGTCATCTCGGCCAGCTCGCTCATCCGCAACGCCGAGCCGGGCACGGCTGACAGCCGGGCCAGGATCATGTACCCCAGCAGCGTGAGGTCGGCGTCCTTGAGCAGCTGGCTCTCCAGGGTTCCCGGCAGGGTCAGCAGAACCTTCACCAAGTTGACCCAGGCTCGTCGCTGCTCGTCGTCAAGGCCGCGGAACGGATCTTCTCCCAGCTCGCTCACGTCGTTGACTTTAACATGCAACCCAAGTTAGCTTCGGGTTGAACACGCAACCCGACGGGGTCACGGTGAGGATCATGAGCGCAGCACGAAGTCGACGTCCTTGTCGCCGCGTCCTGACAGGTTGACCAGGACGCGCTCGGTGGGCGGCCTGGTCGCCGCCAGGCGGATCGCGAACGCGAGGGCGTGCGCGCTCTCGAGTGCCGGGATGATGCCTTCCGACCGTGCCATGTGGAGGAACGTGGCGACTGCCTCCTCGTCGGGAACGGTGCCGACGGACACCCGGCCGGACTTGGCCAGCATCGCCATCTCGGGGCCGACACCGGGATAGGCCAGGCCTGAGGCGACGGACAGGACCGCGGCGGGTTCGCCGTCGTCGTCCTGCAGCACGACGGACGAGGCTCCGTGCAGGGTTCCCGGACGCCCGAAGGTCAGCGTGGCCGCGTGCTGCCCGGGGTGAGCACTCCTGCCGAGGGGTTCGACCGCGTGCAGGGCGACCTCGGGGTCGTCCAGGAAACCGGAGTACATCCCGAGCGCGTTCGAGCCACCGGCGACGCAGGCGACGACGTGGTCGGGCAGCCTCCCGGTGATCGAGAGGAACTGCGCGCGGGCCTCCTGCCCGACGACCGACTGGAAGTCCCGGACGATCATCGGGAACGGGTGCGGTCCGATGGCCGAGCCGATCGCGTAGAGGGCGTGGGCGTGCTGCTCGGTGTAGGCGTGCAACGCCGAGTCGCTGGCCTCCTTCAACGTCGACTGGCCGGAGGTCGCCGGAACGACCCGCGCACCCAGCAGGCGCATGAGGCTGACGTTGGCGTTCACCTTGCCGAGGTCGTACGCACCTATGTGGACTTCGCATTCGAGTCCGAAACGGGCGGCCGCGCTGGCGAGTGCGACGCCGTGCTGGCCGGCGCCCGTCTCGGCGATCAGCTTCCGCTTGCCCATCTTCCTCGCGAGGAGCGCGAACCCCACGCAGTGGTTGATCTTGTGTGCGCCGGTGTGGTTGAGGTCCTCGCGTTTGACGTAGATCCCGGCGCCACCCAGCTGGTTCGAGATGTTCTCCAGGTGGTGCACCGGTGTGGGCCGGCCCTGCAGGCCGGTGCGGACGGTGTCGAGCTCGCGCCGGAAGTCCGGCGACGACCGCAGTTCCTCGTACGCGCCGGCGAGTTCCTCGAGTGCGGGACCCAGGTGCGCGGGCCAGTGGTTGCCGCCGAAATCCCCGTAGTAGCCATGGGCATCGGGAAAACGGCCGGCGTGGGTGCTGGTGCTGTGCGGCATCGTGACCACCTTTCGGAGAGTCTCGACGGTAGGCACGGCCGACCCCGGAATCTTGAACAGGATGTGCGCGGCGGTTCAGCGGCTCACGCCACGTGAGAGCGTTCCCGGCGGCACGCCGAACACCTTCTTGAACTCGCGGGTGAGGTGCGGCTGATCGGCGAAGTTCACCATCTGCGCGACGTCGTCCAGCTCGAACCCGGCGCAGATGAGTTCCCGGGCCCTGGCGACGCGGACCTGGCGCACGTAGGTCTGCGGGGGAACACCGATCGTCTTCCTGAAGGAGCGGACGAGGTGGCTCGGGTTGACCCCGATCTCGCGCGCGAGGTCGTCCGTGCGGGTCGAGCGCAGATCGTCCCGCCTGACGAGCTCGCACACCGTTCGCACGATCGACGCCGAGGCCGACGCGGGGGAGTCGACCGAGAAATCGCACTCCTGCAGCACTTTCCGGAGGGATTCCTCGATCGACGTGTTGTCGGCGACCGGTGCCGACAGCGCATCGACCAACTCGCGGGTCGCCCGGCTTCGCGTCACCACGTCGGTGCGGATGGTCCGGATCTCGTCCGGCCCGATCGTGGCGGTGCAGCTGTCGAGGAACGCCTCCGACGGGTAGAGGACGTCGTACTGCGCGCCTGTGCCCGCGCTCCTGCCCGCGTGCACCTCGAACGGGTTGAAGAAGAAGACATCACCGGCGCGGACGGTCCTGCTCCAGCGGCTGGACGAGATCTGCGCGGAGCCGTCCGTGACGACCACGACCGAGTACGTGCCGTGCAGGTGCGGGTCGAAGTCCACCGCCGTCGCCCGCGCGCGCAGAAGATCCGCGTGCTGGAGCGCGAACGTCATCGAGTCGACTCGTGTCACGGCGAGAGTCTCCCTCGCGACCGCCAGGCGTGCTCGAAAACCTTTCGGCCGACGGCGTTGACAGCTCTATTAGACCGGTCGTATAGTTCTGGACATCGGAACGCGGCACACGCCAGCGCCACCCGGCAGGAGGAAAGTGTCATGGGACGCATCAAGGTCGGCACGGAGAACAGCACGGACGTCGAGCTGCACTACGAGGACAGGGGAGAGGGCCGCCCGGTCGTGCTGATCCACGGTTACCCGCTGGACGGCAACTCCTGGGAGGGGCAGGTTCCGGCCCTGCTGGCGGCCGGCAACCGGGTCATCACCTACGACCGCCGCGGCTTCGGCAAGTCCAGCCAGCCCGCGACCGGTTACGACTACGACACCTTCGCCGCCGACCTGAACACCCTGGTGGAGACCCTCGACCTGCACGACGCGGTCCTGGTCGGCTTCTCCATGGGCACCGGCGAGGTCGCCCGCTACCTCTCCACCTACGGTTCCGCCCGCGTGGCCAAGGCCGTCTTCCTGGCCTCGCTGGAGCCGTTCCTGCTCATCACCGACGACAACCCCGGCGGCGCCGCACCCGCCTCCTTCTTCCAGGGTGTCTCCGACGCCGTCAAGGAGGACCGCTACGCCTTCTTCACCCGCTTCTACGACGACTTCTTCAACCTCGACGAGAACCTCGGCACCAGGGTGAGCGAGGAAGCGGTGCGCAACGCCTGGAACGTGGCGGCGAGCGCCGGTGCCATCGCCTCGGCGGCCGCACCCCTGACCTGGCCCACCGACTTCCGCGCCGACATCCCCCGCATCGACGTGCCGGCGCTGATCGTCCACGGGACCGCCGACCGCACCCTGCCCATCGACGCCACCGGCCGCCGCTTCGCCAAGGCGCTGTCCACCGCGCGGTACACCGAGATCGACGGCGCACCCCACGGGCTCCTCACCACCCACACCGCCGAGGTCAACGAGGTCCTGCTCGACTTCCTCAACAGCTGACCACCTCTAGACGACCGGTCTAGTGGCGGATAGGATGGACCCATGCCAGTCACCCAGGGCGACACTCGTCGCAGCATTCTCGACGCGGCTCAGCGGATCATGTCGCACAAGGGGTTCGCCGCGGTGGGGATCAACGAGGTCCTCTCCGAGGCCGGAGTGCCCAAGGGGTCCTTCTACCACTACTTCAACTC
>JASLAV010000140.1 GCA_030146905.1 Lentzea sp.
CCCACGGCGTGGTTTCTGCCGCTGCGGGTGCCGCCGGTCGAGATCGAACCCGGCGAGGTGCCGCCGCTGGCGACGCTGACCGTGCGGCCGGCTCCGGTCTGGTCGCGAACGTTCGTCCTCGCGCTGGTGGTCTTGTTATTGCTCGGGGCCGTTGTGGCGGGCGGGTACTGGCGGATCACCACAGCCGCAGAGGAACGATACCGGCACTGCGGGTTGTCGCCGGGCGATTCGAACTTCGAGACGCTGGCCAGGCTCGAACCCGCCGACTGCGTCGGCGTGAGCAGCAAGGCGATCCCCCTGCTCGACAACGGAACCAGCGAGCTCAGGAACCGGTTCATGCGTGTGCAGGACCAGATCGCCCTCCAGAACGAGCAGGTGGAAAAGGCCAACAAGGGCAACCCGGACCGCCCCTATGCGACGGTCGTGTACGTGTCGGCGATGAGCGGCCAGCCCGAGTCGCTGGCCACGAACACCGCCCGGCTCATGGGCGTGGCGGCGATGCAGGCCCGGTTGCTGGACGACCACGGCGACGGGCATCCGCTGATCAAGGTGTTGCTGGGCAACGCCGGTCGGACCATGCAGTACGGCGACGAACTGGTCGCGCACCTGAAGACCTGGATGCGCCGCGACCCGACCATCGTGGGCGTGCTCGGCCTGGCGCAGAGCCGCGAGAAGTCCCGAGAAACGATCGACAAGCTGGGGAGGCAAGGGCTGCCCACGGTGGCCGCCACGCTGTCGGCGAACGAATTTCCCGGGGTGTCGTCGAGGTACTTCCAGATCTCGCCGAACAACGACAGGGAGGCGCTTGTCGCCGTCGAGTACGCGAACATGAAGTACGCGGGCCAGAACAAGGTCCAGATCGTGCGTTCAGCGGACGACACCGACCTCTACTCCGCAGACCTCGCCCGGAGCTTCCGCGCCCGGTTCACCGACAAGAGCCTGGGGAAGACCAGGGAGGTGCTGCCCGACCTGGTCTACCGGCCCACCACCGATCAAGACCACACAGATGCCCGTGTGGTCGGGCAGCAGCTCTGCCAGAGCTCGGCGGACACGCTGGTCGTCTACGCGGGGCGTCCCGGCGAGTTCTTCGACCTGCTGGACGGCATCGCCGGCACGTGTTCCGGGCAACTGGCCATGCTCGCCGGCGACGACGTCATGCGGTACGCCGCCGACGCGGACCTGCGGACAAACCACCCGAGCGTCGCGTACGACGTGCTGTCCTTCGCGGTCGGTTCCGAGTACTGCAACGCGAAGGAGGACATCTACCGGAAGATGCAGCAGATCTTCAAAGCCGAGTGCGATGCCAACCCGCGCTCCTTCGTCGACGGCCAGGCGACGCTTGCCTATGACGCCCTCGACCTCTACGCGCACGCCATGAAGGAGCTGTTGCCGGTCACCAGGCCGTCGTCCGGGGACCTGTGGAAGACGATCAGCGACATCGGCCGTCCTCCGGTGAACCCCGGCACCGCCTCCGATCCGAGCAGCCTGCCGGTGCTGGACGGCAAGAGCGGGAAGATCAACTTTCGAGGAGGGCAGGTTCCGCACGAGAAGCGGATCTCGGTCCTCCACGTCATGCAGGGCGACCCTCCCGTGCTTCGCGCGACCTGCGACCAATTCTGCGTCCCGCCCCCGGCCTGAGCGAGGGCGGTCGACATCGCGCGGCGCACCCGGCTTGTGCGGATTGCGCGTGACGAACGCACTCCTCTACCGATGAGGCGGGCAGGGTTCGGCGCAGTCCGGGTGGCAGAAGTCGATTACTGGACTGCGACCGGGTAGTCATCCTTTGAGGACGGTGTCGGCCACTCGTTCGGTGGTGAGCGTGCTCCCCGTGCATCATTTCGGCGTTGAGCGGGTTGAGGCCGTAGTCGACATCTTCATCGCCACCTCCGCGCTTGATCTGAGCTGCTGGATCCGTTCTTGGTACCTCGGTACAGCGCAGGGCTTCACCGAGCCAAGTTGCGTGCCTCTCCAGTTTTCGTGCCGCAGCGACGACCAGGACGACCAGCACTTCGAACAGGCCAACGCCACACAGGACGGAGACGGCTTTCTCGATTGCGAGGCCGCACCGCGCGGCCCTCGGTGTGGCCGGGTTGCGGTGTCGTGATCACGGCCGAGGCTGGACGGAGCCTGACATCGAGCTCCACATTGGACAGTGAGCAGGTGTGGGTGGCTGAATGGAAGAAAGCGAACTGGCGCGCCACGCGGGTGACATGGTGATCTTCCGATGTGGAGGAGCGCAGCACCGCGGCCGGTTGATGCAGGTCGGTTCGGCAGTCTGGAACGGTAGTGACCAGGAGGGCCACGTGCTCGTGGAACCTCCGGCGACCCTGGTGAAACTCTCCGTCCCGTCGCGCGACGTCACGCTGGTCGAATCGAACAATCCGGCCCGCGTAGCACTGCCTGAGCCGAAGAAGACCTGGCGCGGGGACCGAGCTGGTCCGGCCGAGCCTGCTCCGTGTGGTCGCGGCGACCGAATCCGATCCCGCCTGGTGCTCGGCCGCAGCTACGACGTGCTGGCGTGGAACAGGACCGTCGCCAAGCTGTTCAGCGACGTTTCGGCTGGGAGGGTGTCGTCGTCGGTGCGCTGATCCCAGGCTCTGGCATTGGTCTGATCAACGGTCAAATGATCGACGTCGCTACGAGAGTCGTGCCGGACTCTCGCGCAGACATGGCGTCCAGGATCAACTCCACCCTGCGCCAGGTGGCGCTGTGCTTGCCGAAACGCTATCCGTGCAGGTCAGGCTGCGCGGTACAGGCGCTTGCCGAGCGCTGTGTCGATGTGGAAGAAGTCCGTGGCGATGATGTCTTCGGCTTGGGCTGTGAGGAACTCGCGCCAGGTGGGGCCGCGGCGACGTGGCGCCGGGTCGATGCCCACTGCGTTCAGGATTTCCCAGACCGTTGAGGCGGCGGTCGGGTGGCTGAGACGGGCTGACTCGCCTTGGATCCGTCGATGTCTCCACCGCGGGTTCTCCTCGGCGAGTCGGAGCACGAGTGTCTTGATCGCTGCTCGGGTTGGTGGGCGTCCGGTGCGTCTGCGCGCGGTGTTGTCCCACTTCCAGGCGATGAACCTGCGGTGCCAGCCGAGCAACGTGCCGGGGGTGATCGGGAAGATCTCGCGCCAGCGCGAACGATGTATCAGCCTGGACAGTGCGGCGAACCAGAATCGGTCTGCGGGCTCGTAGCGGACCGGGCGGGCCGGCTGTTGACGAAGCACGGTGTTCTCGTGCCGCAGTACGAGAAGCTCGGCGTCCTTCTCCGCCTCACTGCGGAGCAGCACCAATGTGGCGGACAGCAACTTCCGAGTCGCCTTGTACAGCTGGGACACGATCATCTGAGCATGCTCTCAGCCTGGGGGAGAGATGCGCTGGCATGCTGCGGTGACGACTTTTCGAGCGGCACAACATCGAGTCAGGTGAGTTCGGCGATCCGGCATCTGCCGCGTTGCTGGTTGCCCCAAAGGATCCAGCGGGCGAGGGCTCGCGGTTGTCCGCCGCGACCTCTCGGTGGCGCAGGTGTCGATGCCCGACCGTGTCTACCTCGGTGGCTGCGAGGGAGCCGGATTCGCAACGAGCCTGGAGTGGTCGAGCGTCGGCGCCGCCGCACTGACACTGGGCAGCGACGTCGTCATGGCACACCGATGGCCAATCATCGACGGACGGCACGCCAACGTCGTCGATCAGGAATGCATGTCGATCGTCGCAGACGGCGAAGATCCCGCAGCGCGGCTCGGCTCCCTGCAACGAGAGTGGCTGGTGCGATGGCGAGCACGCGATCCGCAGGCGACGGCGCCGCACTATCCTCTTTAGACACCAACAGCGATGATTTTCCTCGGCGCTGGCCGACTCCCAGCAGATTCTGGCCGAGATCGAGCAGTTCGGTCTGGTACTTACCGATTCCATTGCGGGCAACGCCGGTAACACGCAGCCGTTGGTCGAGTTCTAGCCGGCACAGGCCGAAGGTCGCCAGAGCCCATGGCTGCGCCAGCCCGGACGCCACGGGGAATACCGCCGCACGAAGCTCTCCCGGCATCCCGGTACCGCGCTCGGCCACACCACTGACCAGGTCCAGCACGCACCACGGCGACCGGGAGCCCCCAGACGGCAAACTCAACAGGAGTCGATCGGTCCCCGGAATCGCCACCAGCGATGTGCCATAACCCCAGTTCGCTCCCGGCCTGATGGGGAGCGGATGCCTCCTGACCGCGAACCGCACCTCGGCACACGACCGCGCTGATCACAACGTCCTCGTTACCGCTGATCGTGTGCCAGCAGAGGCGCGCTCATGCCGATGAGCGAATAATCGAAACTGGCTTGCCGGGTAGTTGAGCCCGATTTTCATACTTTGCTCGCCACCACCATGTAGTTCTCGGCCTCAAGGTTGAACGTGCTCATTTCCGTCTGGAGTCCGACCCGGTACAACTCGACTTCGAGTTCTTCGTATCGGTAGGGCCAGCTCGACAGCAGTTCCGAGCGGGCAAGAACCGACCCAGCCGTATCCACTTGCGCGATCGCAATCTCGATGTAGTGCTCGTCCTCCCAGTTCGGCGCGATGTCCCAGCGGTAGACCACGACGGCATCGCGACCGTTCCGGCGGACGAGTCGGTCACTGATGTTCAGTCGGGAACCTCTGGCCCTCACGAGTTCCCACGTGCGGGAGGTGAGCACCAAGCGCCCGCCGCGGCGCAGAAGCCGTGACATCGACTCCAGAGCAGCAACCCTGCCTCTCGCGCCCACGGCATGATGCAGCGAGTTGCCAACGCAGAACACCATGTCGAAGGTGGCGTCATCAAAATGGTCGGGCAACTCTTCCCAGTCCGCCCGCACTGTCCGGACAGATGCACCGAACTCCTCAGACAACTCCGCAGTCCGACGAACCATCGCTTCGCTGGCATCAGTTGCGACAACCTGGATGCCAAGACCGGCGAGGCCAACCGCCAACTGTCCGGTTCCACACGAGCAATCGAGGACGTGAGCGTTCGACGGCAGGAGACTGAGGACGTCATCGAACGACGCAGCGAACTCGGCCGGAGCCAGCTTCGCATCG
>JASLAV010000193.1 GCA_030146905.1 Lentzea sp.
CGCGCCGCGGGTGACGTCGCCGCGTTCACCGCCGCCTCCCACGCGTCGAGCCCTTCGGGCAGGTAGGAGCGGTAGACCGGGAAGTTGACCATGATCTCGGCGACCGCGCGCTCGGCCTCCTCGTGGTCCGCGTCACGCACCAGGGCCGCGATCCGCCGCACCTCGGCGCGCAGGATCGTCCGGGTCACCAGGTCGCGGCACTCGTGCTCGACCGCGGCGAAGTCCGAGGGCACGCCGAACTCCTCGGCCAGCGCGGTGAACGCCGCCTCGCCCGCCGGGTCCACGAACAGCCCGCACACCTCGCGCAGCGCGTCGTAGCCCGTGGTGCCGTCGACCGGCCAGCTCACGGGCAGCCGCTCGTCCGCGCCGAGGATCTTCTCCAGCACCAGCCACACGCCCGCGCGTTCCTTGAGCCGCCGCGCGTACCCGCCGGGGTCGGCCAGGCCGTCGGGGTGGTCGACCCGCAGCCCGGTCACCTCACCGGCGGCCACCCACCTCAGCACCTCGTCGTGGGTCGCGTCGAACACCTCGGGGTCCTCGACCCGCACCGCGGCCAACGTGGTGATGTCGAAGAACCGCCGGTAGTTCAGCTCGGTGTTGCCGCGCCGCCAGAACACCAGCCGGTAGTGCTCGTGCTCCTCCTCCGACCCCTCGTCGCCGGCGAACGGCAGCAGCAGCGGCCCGGAGTCCCAGTCGACGTCGAAGAACTTCGCGTACCGCGACCCCCGGCCGTGCCGCAGGACGTCCGACCACCACCGGTTGACGTCGTCGTGGCCGACCGCCATGTGGTTGGGCACGATGTCGAGCACGAACCCGAGCCCCGCCCGCTTGAGCGCCTTGTGCAGCGCCACGCGCCCCGACTCGCCGCCCAGCTCCTCGCGGGCCCGGGTCGGGTCGACCACGTCGTAGCCGTGCGTGGAGCCGGGCACGGCCTCCAGCACGGGCGAGGCGTACAGCGCGCCGACACCCAGCGCGTCCAGGTAGTCGACCACGGCCTCGGCGTGGGCGAAGGTGAAGTCGGGGGTGAACTGGACGCGGTAGGTCGACGCCGGTGGCTGCCCAGCGTTCCCCTGCTCAGCGCTTCGCGGGCGTCCCCCTTCGGGGCCCCCTGGTTCGATTTTACCGGTGGGGTCCGACAATTCCGTCATTCCTGCTCCAGCCGCTGCAGCACGACCAGCGAACGCGCGACCAGCGTCAGCGTGGCGCCGGCGGAGACCACCTCGCCCTGGTCGGGCGCGATCACCTGGCCGGTCGCCGTGTCGACCACCACCGTCCACCTCCCGCCGTAGCCCTCCTCGGGCAGGGTGACCTCGATGTCCTCGTGGTGGGCGTTGAACCCGAGCAGGAACGAGTCGTCCAGCACCCGCATCCCCCGCGCGTCGAGGTCCGGGATGCCCTCGCCGTTGAGGAACACCACGACGCAGCGCCCGAAGTCGTCACCCCAGTTCTGCTCGGTCATCTCCTCGCCCGAGGGGGTGAACCAGGCGATGTCGCGCAGCTCGTCGCCCTTGCGGATCGGCCTGCCGTGGAAGAACCGGCGGCGGCGCAGCACCGGGTGCTGCTTGCGGAACTCCGTCAACGCCGAGGTGAACTCCACCAGGTCGCGGTTCTTCTCCGCCAGCGTCCAGTCCATCCAGGACAGCTCGTTGTCCTGGCAGTAGGCGTTGTTGTTGCCCTGCTGCGTGCGCCCCAGCTCGTCGCCGTGCAGCAGCATCGGCACGCCCTGCGACAGCAGCAGCGTGGCCAGCAGGTTGCGCCGCTGCCTGGCCCGCAGCTCGGTGACCTCCTGGTCGTCGGTCGGGCCCTCGACACCGCAGTTCCACGACCGGTTGTCGTCCGCGCCGTCACGGCCGTCCTCGCCGTTGGCCGCGTTGTGCTTGTCGTTGTACGACACCAGGTCGTTGAGCGTGAAGCCGTCGTGCGCGGTGACGAAGTTCACCGACGCGTAGGGGCGCCGCCCGTCGGCCTGGTACAGGTCCGACGAGCCGGTGATGCGGGAGGCGAACTCGCCGAGCGTGGCCGGCTCGCCGCGCCAGAAGTCGCGCACCGTGTCGCGGTACTTGCCGTTCCACTCGGTCCACAGCGGCGGGAAGTTGCCGACCTGGTAACCGCCCGGCCCGACGTCCCACGGCTCGGCGATCAGCTTCACCTGGCTCACCACCGGGTCCTGCTGCACCAGGTCGAAGAACGTCGACAGCCGGTCGACGTCGTAGAACTCGCGGGCCAGGGTCGCGGCCAGGTCGAACCGGAACCCGTCCACGCGCATCTCGGTCACCCAGTACCGCAGCGAGTCCATGATCAGCTGCAACGTGTGCGGGCTGCGCACGTTCAGCGAGTTCCCGGTGCCGGTGTAGTCCATGTAGAACTTCGGCTCGTCCTCGACCAGCCGGTAGTACGCCTGGTTGTCGATGCCGCGCATGGACAGCGTCGGGCCGAGGTGGTTGCCCTCGGCGGTGTGGTTGTAGACCACGTCGAGGATGACCTCGATGCCCGCCTCGTGCAGGGCGCGCACCATGCCCTTGAACTCCTGCACCTGGTTCGCCGTTTCCGGCATCGCCGTGTAACCGGCGTGGGGCGCGAAGAACCCGATCGTGTTATAGCCCCAGTAGTTGCGCAGGCCCATCTGCTGCAGCCCGTGGTCGGTGATGAAGTGGTGCACCGGCATCAGCTCGACCGCCGTGACGCCGAGGCCCTTGAGGTGCTCGATCACCGCCGGGTGCGCCAGGCCCGCGTAGGTCCCGCGCAGGCTCGGCGGCACCTCCGGGTGGTTCATGGTCAGGCCACGTACGTGGGTCTCGTAGATGACCGACTCGTTGTACGGGATGTTCGGCGGCCGGTCGTTGGACCAGTCGAAGAACGGGTTGACCACGATCGACAGCGGCACGTGGCCGGCCGAGTCCTGGTCGTTGCGGGCGTCGGGGTCGCCGAACTGGTAGTCGAACAGGGACTCGTCCCAGTCGACGTCACCCGCGATCGCCTTCGCGTAGGGGTCGATCAGGAGCTTGTTCGGGTTGCAGCGCAGGCCGCGCTCCGGGTCGTACGGCCCGTGCACGCGGTAGCCGTACTTCTGGCCGGGGCCGACGCCGAGGAGGTAGCCGTGGTGGACGAAGCCGTCCACCTCGGGCAGCCGCACGCGCGTCTCGGTGCCGTCGTCGTCGAACAGGCACAGCTCGACGTGGTCCGCGACCTCCGAGAAGAGGGTGAAGTTGGTGCCCACGCCGTCGTAGGTCGCACCGAGGGGATAGGGAGTTCCGGGCCAGGGCCGCACAGGGTTTTCCTCCGGAAGAGCGGAAACGATTCGACCCTCAACGTTCTAGATCACGGTCGGCCGGCGTGCGACCTGGCGAGCTGGCCGCGTGCCGCGACGAGCAGCAGCCTGGCTTCCTGGAGCTCGCCGTAGTGCAGGTGCTCGCAGGCCGCCTCGGCGCAGGCCACCGCCTGTGCCGGCACGGCGTCCGGCCCGGCGGCGGTGCGCCGCAGGGCGTCCCTCAAGGACTCCTCGGCGTGCCGGACGCCGGCGAGCGGGTCGGCCAGGTTCGACGGCCGGACGTCCACCAGGACCTTCTCGACAGCCGTCTCCAGGAGGCCCGTCGGGCTGCTCTGGGGAACCAGCTGTTCGGGCACCAGCCCGGTGCGGGTCATCAACTCGGTGTTCACGGGTGACTGCCACCTCCAACCATGGCGCGGGTGACTGGCTGACGATACTCCGCGGCCGGGCCGCGCGCTGTGACGTGCACGTTTCGCTTCACCGCGGGCCGGACCCGCCTGCTGCGGACGGGTGACCGCCCGCCAGCGCGCCCGCCACCCGCCGCACGCCCGGGTCGTCGAACAGGTCGGCGAGCGCGACCGGCAGCGGGATGCGCCAGTTCGGGTACTGATCGGTGGTCCCGGGGAGGTTGGGCTGGCGTGTCTCACCCAGCGCATCCTGCGGCGATGTCAGCACGAGCACGGAACGGGCCTTCGCGAGCAGAGCGTGGAACGCGGTAACCAAGTCATCGGCAGGCACACCTTCTTGCTTGAGGAGTTCGAGCAACTCGGCGCGCTCTCGCTCGGCTGCCCGGTATTCCCCGTCCACCGGACCGTCAAACTGCCCCAGATCGGCTCGCACCCGAACGTGTTCGGCGGCCAGGAACCCGGCGACGGTCGGCAGGTCGTGGGTGGAGATGCTCGCCATCGCCGACGCGGTCCACTTCTCCGGCGGGATCAGCGGGTGGTCCGGCAGGTCGTACTCGCGTTGGAACCACAGCACGGCCGAGCTGAGCATGCCGTGCTCGTGCAACGCCTCGGTGACCTTCGGCTCCACCGTGCCCAGGTCCTCGCCCACCACGACGGCGCCCGCCCGGTGCGCCTCCAGCGTCAGCACGGCCAGCATCGCGTCCGGGTCGTAGTGCACGTAGGTGCCGCGCTTGGGCGCCTCGCCCGGCGGGATCCACCACAGCCGCCACAGGCCCGCGACGTGGTCGATGCGGATGCCGTCCGCGTGCCGCAGCACGCTGCGCACCACGGCCCGGAACGGCTCGTAGCCCTGCTCGGCGAGCCGGTCGGGCCGCCACGGCGGCAGGCCCCAGTCCTGGCCGAGTTGGCTGAACGCGTCCGGCGGAGCGCCGACCGTGACGTCCGCGGCGAACGCGTCCCGCACCGCCCAGGTGTCCGCGCCGCCGGGGTGCACGCCCACCGGCAGGTCGTGCACGACGCCGACGGGCATGCCCGCGTCGTGCGCGGCCCGGCGCGCGGCGGCCAGC
>JASLAV010000201.1 GCA_030146905.1 Lentzea sp.
GGATCGACGGCCAGCGCCACCGCGACCCGGCGCTGCGCCGGCGCGACCTGCCACGCGAGCGGTCCCGCCGGCTGTTCCAGCACGCTGGACAGCCCCCAGAACCCGAAGGGGCACAGGACGTTCCCGCTGTGGTCGGGTTCCGGGCAGCGCGACGGCACCGGTCCCCCGGCACCGAACGGGCCGAAGCGCCCCACGGACGTGCACAGCCGGTACGGCCCCTCGGTGAACGGCAGGTCGTAGACGTGGGCCCACGGCACCCGCGTCGCACCGGCCACCGTGATCACCCCGCCGCGCCGGACCACCGCCCCGCCGGGGAACAGCCGCGCGTGCAGTGCGGCACCGCGCAGCGCGAACGCGGCGAGGTCCTCGCAGAACGCGGGGAAACCCTTGCCGTACCACGGGTCCAGACCGGTCACGGGCGGCAGCTCGCAGCCGGCGTCCACGCCTGCCCAGTGCGGCCGGCGTCCTGTCGCGACCAGAGCCCGCTCGCCGAGCACGAGGACCGACGCCACCCGTGACGACAGCGGCTCGAGGTCGGCGAACGTCCGCGACAACCGCAGCCGCGGCCGCACCGCGGACTCACCGCCCCCGACCGGCAGCACCACCTGCTGCACGTGCACCGGCACCACACCGCGGTAGATGACCAGCTCACCGCTCCACGGCACCGACGCGTACGGCGTCGTCACGGAGAAGCTCACCCAAGGGCTGCCGCCCTCCACCGGCAGCACGAACGACTCGGACTGCACCTCCCTGCCGTTCATGCAGAGCACGGCGTTCAGCTCCAGGTCGCCCGGCAGCGGCACGGCGACGTCCCCGACGCGCACCCACACCTCGTACTCGGCGCCCGGCCGCAGCGCGCCGGCGATGCCCTCGGTCGCACCGGGCAGCGCCACGACGACCGACACGGCCCTGTCGACGGGCGGGGGCGGAGCGGGCAGCGCGGTGAAGGTCGTCATCCCGCGCCGCTCCAGCTCGCGGAACTGCCAGAGGGCGTCCTCCACCCTGGCCTCGCCCCTGCCGAGGGGCCGCGCCAGCACGACGTGCGGCGCACTCCACCCCACCAGCGCCGAGGCGGTGTCCACACCGGACACCCAGGTGTGCACGGCGGTGAAGAGCACGACCGGCCGGCCGAGCCCGCGCAGTGCGGTGACGACGGGAGCCGAGTCCCACGAACGGGTGTCGTGCAGCGCCACCACGTCGCCGGGCACGTCCGCGACCGACGGCAGCGCGGAGGCCGAGGGGAAGTGCCGCAGGTCCAGCACGGCGAAGCGCAGCGGCCTGACCCGCGTGGTGACCGACGTGGACGCGGCGAAGCCCGGCGTGAGGCCGTGGCTGACCTGCGCCCACCCGCCGGGATCGGTGATCACGACCAGCGAGGCGGACGGTGCCAGTGCCGCGACGAAGTCCAGTGGTGAACCTTCACCACCGGTGACGGTGAACTCGACGGGCGCCACAGCCGTACGCCTGGAGGTGCAGCTAGAACGGCCAGCCAAGCACCGGCAACCCGACCACGGCGTCCACGGCGAGACCGCAGAACACGAGCATCAGGTAGAGGTTCGACATGTGGAAGAACTTCATGGTGTTCGTGGAACCGCCACGGCGCACGACGTTGTGCAGCTTGTGCGCGAAGACGGCGAACCAGACGCCGGACAGCGCCGCCACGGTCACGTAGATCCACGAGGTGACGGGGGCGAGGGCGAGCGTGCAGAGGACGGTGACCCAGCTGTAGATCACGATCTGCCGCGTCACCTGCTGAGCTGTGGCCACCACGGGCAGCATCGGCACGCCTGCTCGGGCGTAGTCCTCCTTGAACTTCATCGCCAGGGCCCAGGTGTGCGGCGGGGTCCAGAAGAAGATGACCCCGAACATGACGAGCGCGGGCCACTGGACGGTGCCCGTCACCGCGCTCCAGCCGATGATCACCGGCATGCAGCCCGCCATGCCGCCCCAGATGATGTTCTGGGAGGTCCTGCGCTTGAGCACCAGCGTGTAGACGAAGATGTAGAAGAGGATCGTCGCGACCGCGAAGACGGCCGACATCAGGTTGACGAAGATCCAGAGGAACGCGAACGAGACGACGCCGAGCACGATGCCGAAGATCAGGGCGTTGCGCGGCGGGATGGTGTTCTGCGCGAGCGGCCTGGCCGTGGTCCGCTTCATGACCGAGTCGATGTCGGCGTCGACGAAGCAGTTGAGGGCGTTGGCCGACCCCGCGGCGAGGGTGCCGCCGGTGAGGGTGCAGGCGATCAGCCACAGCGGCGGGAGGCCGTGCTGGGCCAGCAGCATCGCGGGGATCGTGGTGATCAGCAGGAGCTCGATGACCCGGGGCTTGGTGAGCGCCACGTACGCGCCGACGACCTGGCGAGGCGACCTGTTCGGGGCCTCGGCGACGAGACTGTCGGCACTCATCGGGTGAACGCTCCTCGTGTCGCGAATGGTGTGAAATCCAGCGACTGATGGTAACCGCGCAAAGAATTCACAGCCCGTTCGGGTGCTGGTGTGCCTCGGCACACATGTGCCTGGGAGCTTTGGGAGCACCTTCTGAATCTCTCGGGACTAGGCTGGCCGGAGGACGAGGGAGAGACGCGGGCCAGGCTGTTCGGGATCGATTCACCCCGGTGTTCGACCACCCCGGGCCGGCCGCCCGCCCTAGCGACAAGAGTGGAGCTGTAAGTCCGTGACCGTCACCGACGACATCGCCCGGCTCACCAAGGCCGATCTGCCCGACGACTGGACCGAGCTCGACAAGCGCGCCGTCGACACCGCGCGCGTGCTCGCGGCGGACGCCGTGCAGAACGTCGGCAACGGCCATCCCGGTACCGCGATGAGCCTCGCGCCGCTGGCGTACACGCTGTTCCAGCGCGTGCTGCGGCACGACCCCGCCGACCCCGACTGGATCGGCCGCGACCGGTTCGTGCTCTCCGCCGGTCACTCCAGCCTGACGCTGTACGTCCAGCTCTACCTGTCCGGTTACGGACTGGAGCTCGACGACCTGAAGCACCTGCGCAAGTGGGGCTCCAAGACGCCGGGCCACCCCGAGCACGGCCACACCAGGGGCGTCGAGATCACGACCGGGCCGCTCGGCTCCGGTCTCGCCTCCGCCGTCGGCATGGCCATGGCCGCCCGCCGCGAGCGCGGCCTGTTCGACCCGGCCGCCGCGCAGGGCCAGAGCCCGTTCGACCACCACATCTACGTGATCGCCTCCGACGGTGACATCGAGGAGGGCGTCACCTCCGAGGCCTCGTCGCTGGCCGGCACGCAGCAGCTGGGCAACCTGGTCGTCTTCTACGACGACAACAAGATCTCCATCGAGGACGACACCACGATCGCGCTGTCCGAGGACACCGCGAAGCGCTACGAGGCCTACGGCTGGCACGTCCAGGTCGTGGAGTCCGGCGAGAACGTCAAGGGCATCATCGAGGCCGTCGAGAAGGCCAAGGCCGTCACCGACAAGCCGTCGTTCATCCTGCTGCGCACGATCATCGGCTACCCGGCGCCGAACAAGCAGAACACCGGCGCCGCGCACGGTGCCGCCCTGGGCGTCGACGAGGTCAAGGCCACCAAGGAGATCCTCGGCTTCGACCCGGAGAAGACCTTCGAGGTCTCCGACGAGGTGCTCGCGCACACCCGCGAGGTCGTCAAGCGCGGCGAGCACGCCAAGGCCGAGTGGCAGAAGAGCTTCGACGCGTGGGCCTCCGCCAACGCCGAGAACAAGGTGCTGCTGGACCGCCTGGTCTCCCGCGAGCTGCCGGAGGGCTGGGACGCCGACCTGCCCGTGTACGAGGTGGGCGGCAAGGAGATCTCGACCCGCAAGGCCTCCGGTGAGGCCATCAACGGGCTGGCGAAGCACCTGCCGGAGCTGTGGGGCGGGTCGGCCGACCTGGCCGAGTCGAACCTGACCACGATCAAGGACGCCAAGTCCTTCGGCCCCGAGTCGATCTCCACCGGCATGTGGAACGCCGACCCGTACGGCCGCGTGCTGCACTTCGGTGTCCGCGAGCACGCGATGGGCGCGATCCTCAACGGCATCGCGCTGCACGGCCCGACCCGCCCGTTCGGCGGCACGTTCCTCGTGTTCTCCGACTACATGCGCCCGTCGGTCCGGCTCGCGGCGATCATGCAGGCCGCGGTCACCTACGTGTGGACGCACGACTCCATCGGCCTGGGCGAGGACGGCCCGACGCACCAGCCCATCGAGCACCTCGCCGCCCTGCGCGCGATCCCGGACTTCACGGTCGTCCGCCCCGGCGACGCCAACGAGACGGCATACGCGTGGAAGGCCACGATCGAGCAGCTCGGCCCGGTCGGGTTCGCGCTGAGCCGGCAGAACCTCCCGATCCTCGAGGGCACCTCCGCCGAGGGCGTGAAGCGCGGTGGCTACGTGCTCTTCGGTGACGACAACCCGGAGATCGTGATCATCGGCACAGGCTCCGAGCTGCAGGTCGCCGCCGAAGCGGGGAAGGCCCTGCAGGCCGACGGTGTTGCAGTGCGTGTGGTCTCCATGCCGTCCGTCGAGTGGTTCGAGAAGCAGGACGCCGAGTACCGCGAGTCCGTTCTCCCCTCGTCGGTTAAGGCGCGCGTCGCGGTGGAAGCCGGTATCGCACAGCCGTGGTACCGCTACGTCGGCGACAACGGCGAGATCGTGTCGATCGAGCACTTCGGTGCCTCGGCCGACTACCAGGTCCTGTTCAAGGAGTTCGGCTTCACGACG
>JASLAV010000272.1 GCA_030146905.1 Lentzea sp.
GTCCAAGGTGGACGTGGACGAGCCGCTCGGGAACGAGCTGCCCGAACCGTAGAAAGCCCCAGGACCACGTGGGCCCTGGGGCTTTCTGCGTACTTCCCGGCTGCTAGCTGACTGCCTGGACGATCACGGCACCGCGGCCGACGACGTTCTCGTCCGCCGTGCGCACCTCGAGCTCACCGCGCAGCACGCGGCCGGCACCGGGCTGGCCCTGCGCGGTGATGACACCCGGCACGGTCCACGAGGCACCGGCGGCGCGGTCGGCGTTGCTGTCGGTGACGGACAGCGTGCCGAGAGCGGCCGAGGTGTAGACGTCGAAGTAGTCGTACGCCGTGGTGCCCGCGGGCACCGCGTAGCCGTCCACCACGACGAGCCACGTGCCGGCCGCCGGGTTGGCGATGGTCACCGACTCCTCGGAGTCCGCGTCCGCCGACGAACCGGCGAGCACGCACGAGCCCGTCGTGCAGTTGAACACGGACAGGTCGAGGTCAGCGCCCTGGTCGGCGGTGTTGCCGATCGTGGCGGTGAGCTTCGTCGCGCCGGCACCGACGGCGACCTGGTACTCCTGGCTCGCCAGGTTCTCGATCGTCGGACGGTCCGACTTGGCGCTGCCGACGCCACCCGCCGCGAGCCGGCCGTTGAAGACGGCCTGCGTGTTCGTGACGGTGTAGGTGCGGTTGACCGGGGTGCCCAGCGTCGCGGACGCGATGACGTCCGGGTTCGGGCTGATCGACGTGCCGAGCACGGACGCGGTCACCGAGTACGGCGCCACGTCGGCGTCGGAGGTGCGGCGCGCCTCGATCACGATCTCCCACACACCGGTCATCGGGTTGGCCACCGTGCGGCTGGTCGGGCTGCCGCCCGCGCAGCCGGCACCCGCGTCCGGGTTGTAGCAGCTGGTCGACGAGTTGGAGTCGAACCCGATGCCCTGCGGGGTGTAGCGCAGGAAGCGCACCTGGCCCTTGCCGGCCTCGGTGCCACCGGCGGTCATGTCGACCTTCAGCGCGGTCGTGCCAGCGGGCACGTTCACGAAGAGGCTGGTCGACTGGTTGCGCGCGATCGTGCCGGACTTGGTGACCGAGAACTTGTTGGCGGCGGTGAAGTTCTCCGCCGCGAACACGGTGTTCAGCGTCTGCACGTCGACACCGGGGGTCTCCGGGTTGTCGAGCTGCAGCACGGCGCTGTGGGCGCCCGCGGTCTTGGCCTTCACCTTGACCGGGAACAGCACCGGCGTGTTCAGCGGCAGGCGGACCTTCTTCGCCGCCGTGAAGGTGCCGTCGTTGCCCTTCCACGACACGTTGTACGTCTCGTCGTCGTGGCCGGTGGTGCGGGTCAGCGTGTAGGTGCGGGTGTACTCCTGGCCCGCGCTCACGCCCTCGCGGTCGTGGATGCCGACACCGACGTTCGGGGTGGCGAGCTGTCCGCTCTGGACGGTGCTGACCTGGACGGCCGTGGTGACCTGGTCCGGCACGGAGTGCTTGTCCAGCAACGACCAGGCGGCGTTGGTGTTGAACAGGCCCGCGCCCTGCTCGTAGGCGCCCAGGGTGTCGACCCACTTGGCGCTGCGCTGGATCGCGTAGCGCAGCTCGGCGCTGGTCGGCCGCTGGCCGTTGTGCGTCGCCTTGAACGCGCTCACGAGCAGCGCGGCGGCACCGGTCGCCTGCGGGGCGGCCATCGACGTGCCGTTGAACTGCGAGTACCCGGCCGGGAGGGCGTAGGTGCCCGCCACCGGGCCACCCGGCTGCCAGCGCGGCGTGGTGGAGATCGCCGAGCCCGGCGCGACGATGTTCGGCTTGAAGCCGCCGTCCTCACGCGGGCCGCGCGACGAGAAGCCGTGCAGGTTCTGCTTCTGCGCGGTCTTCGAGCCGTAGTTGGAGAGCCAGGTCTCCTTGGTGATGTACGAGCCGACGCTCACCGCGTCCGTGGCGACCGACGGGTCGCCGACGGTGTTCGCGCCCGCACCCGAGTTGCCCGCCGAGATGAAGATCTGGACGTTGTACTCGTTGATCGTGCGGTTGTAGAGCTCCGCACGGGCGTTGTTGCCGTCGTTGAGCGCCGGGAGGCCGCCGATGGAGATGTTCACGACGTCGGCGCCGTTGCGCGCGGCGTAGAGGACACCGTCGACGAGACCGGAGCTGGTGCAGGACGGCGTGGTGAGGCAGGCCTTGATGGCCATCAGCTTCGCGCCGGGCGCGGCACCGGCCATCTTGCCGTCGAACAGCTTGTGGGCGGCGGTGATGCCGGCGACGTGCGTGCCGTGCGCGGCCGAGATGCCCAGGTTGACGTACGGCGTGCCCGCGTTGTCGTAGATCGAGCGGTCGGTCTGCACGACGAACGCGATGCGGTCGATCACCGGGGTCGCGGGGTTGTCGGTGCCGAAGAAGCCGACGTCCTGCTTGACCTTGTAGTCGATCATCCGCTTGTTGTTGGTGAAGTTGCCGTCACCGTCGGTGTCGACGAAGACTTCCTTCGTCGTGATGTCCTGGATGACACCGAACGCGTCGACGCGGTCACCGTCGCGGTTGATGTCACCGCCGGTCTCGCTGTTGGACAGGTTCAGGTCGCCCGCGGTCTCGCGGAAGAGGCCGAACGAGTACGGGCCGCCGGTCGCCGGCGCGGTCCACTCGCGACCACCGTCGGTGAACTTGCCGACACGGCCGGTCTTGGTCATGGTGACCCAGGTGCCGTCGCCGGAGTTCGTGGCGTTCGCGTTGTACCAGTCGATGATCTTGCGCTCACCGGTGCTGGTCGTCTGCAGGGCCGGGGTGTCGAGGTCGATGCCCGAGTCGATCACGGCGATCGTGGTGCCGCGACCGTCCCACTTCGGGTGCGCGGTGGCGAACTGCGCCGCCTGCGTGTCCTGGGTCGGCATGTACGGGTTGGTGCGCGAGGTCTTCGCGTCCGGCGCCTTCTGCGGGGCAGGCTGCTCCATGCCCTGCGGACGCGGGTCGTCGAGCGCGACCAGCCCGTCGACGTCGATCGTGCTGACCGAGGCCAGCTTGGCGGCCTTCTCCGCGTTGTCGCGCGGGATGGTCACCTTGACGTAGTCGACGTCCTTCTCGGTCTTCTGGACCGTGGCGCCCAGCGCCTTGAGGTCGTTGACGGCGGCGTCGGTCTTGCCCTCCTCCGCGGCCACCAGCAGGTCGACGGTCGGCTTGCCCTCACGGGCGGCCTGGTCGACGAGCTCGCGGTCCTTCTTGTCCAGCTGCTTGTCGGCGGCCGGCTGCTGCGGAGTGTTCTGCGCGATGGCGGGGGTGGCGGCGAAGCCGAGCCCGGTAGTGCCCAACACCGCGGTCAGCAAGACCGTTCCGGTGCGGCGTCTCCAGTTCTTCACGGCGCGTGTGCCCTTCGTGGGGTAAAGAGTGCACGAAGCACATCTCTTCGCCTCGCAAGGGGCAATCGTCGGACTGGAGTATTCTCAGACTCCACATTGGACTGTTCAGAGTCTTGTCCGCGCACGATTTTGATGCTGCGCGTTCCATTTTCACCGTGGAACGAGCAGATGTCCTCCAGTCAAGAGCTGATGGAGGGGAATGTCAAGGCTGTGTCAACGGTGAACGACGTTGGCGTGTAACAGGATCCCGTCACCGGACGATGGACCGATCACCATTTCCGCGCAACAGCGAACGCAATCGCGACCGCACCCTCGCGCCGATGCCCTTGGCCGTCGCGACCGCTTTCGGCTGCGCGCCGCACGCCGGGCAGTTCGCGCGATGTGCTTTCAGCGCCTGCTGGAGTTCCGTCACGTGTCGACGGGTTCGTTCGGGGACGAAATCCTTCTTGACCGACAGCAGGCTCAGCTCGGTGAGCGTCTCCTTGCTCGACCGGAGCCGCACGACGGGCGCGATGGTGTGGAAGAAGATCAGGTTCCTGCGCCGCACGTGCTCGACCGCCTGGACGTCGCACCACTCGATGGTGGTCTGGCGGTCGAGGCTGTTGGAGGTGATGCCCTGGCGGGTGAGTTTGGTGCCCATGCCGAAGCTGCGCCACGCGACCGTGCCGCCCATCAGCGCCCACAGACCGCCGAAGACGTAGCCGTACCACGGGCCGCCCGCCATCGCGATCGGACCGCTCGCGGCCACGACGGCGCCGAGGCCGAACAGAACCCATCTCCACCTGGTGTGCATCTCGCCATCCTGTTTACCCGAATCGGGCGTTCCACACCTCAACGCAGCCCGCGTCCCGCTCGTTGAGCGTTCGGCAGGACTGGAGGCTGATCAGGCGCTACCTTGCGCCCATGGACCTCAAGTCGGTCGCCGACGAGCTCTACGGGCTGCCCCCGAAGGAGTTCACCGCCGCCCGCAACGCCGCGGCCAAGCAGGCGGACGACAAGGACCTCGCGAAGGCCATCGCGGAGCTGCGCAGGCCGACCGTGGGCGCCTGGGCGGTCAACAGGCTCGTCAGGGACGCGCCGGAGGGCCTGGAGGAGGCGCTGGGGCTCTCCACGGCGGAGCTGACCATGCGCGAGCTCGGCCGCAAGCGCAAGGAGCTGATGGAGGCCCTGGTCTACCGCACGCTGGAGCTGACGGGCCCGCTCGCCGACGACGCCGTCACGCAGGTCCGCAACACGCTGACCGCCGCGATGGCCGACCCGGAGTCCGCCGCGCAGGTCAGGGAGGGGCACCTCACCAAGGCGCTGGAGTACTCGGGGTTCGGGTTCGCGCTGCCCGCGCCCGAACCGGCGGGCGA
This sequence comes from Lentzea sp., assembly GCA_030146905.1. Next base: position 4,687 of record JASLAV010000272.1, read on the forward strand.
CGACGGCGAGGACGCGCTGGCCCGCAAGCGGCGCGAGCGGCAGGAGCGCAAGCGGGCGGAGGCCCGGCAGGCGCTGGACGAGGCCGAGCAGGCCCTCGGAGAGGCTCAGGCCGACCAGCTGGCCGCGCAGCGGGCGTTCGACAGGGCGGCCGAACGGCTGGAGGACGCCAAGCGGGTCACCTCGGCGGCGGAGAAGGCGCGCAAGGCGGCGGAGCGCAAGTTCACCGACCTGAGCTAGAGCGGTCGAGCGGGCCCCACTCGTCCGAGTGCTGGGCGCCGACCAGCTCCGAGCACTCCTCCAACGCGCTGTCGGCCACCCACGCCAGCGGTTCGACGCACTTGACCAGCGGTTCGTTGTCGGGGCCGCGGCCGACCTCGACGCCGCGCAGCACCCACGCGCGGACGTCGGGGCCGCGCAGGTCGCGCAGGTGGCGGTAGTCGAAGAGCCGGCGCGCCACCCACAGCTCGTGGGAACGGTCACCCCACCAGGGCTCGATGCGCATCGGGCTCGCGGAGAGCCCCGGCAGCTCCACGCCGGTCAACGAGTCACGAGACGTCGAGGCGGCGTCGGCCTCCGGGCCCTTCGACCAGCGCACGTAGACATCGTCACCCAGGAGGTCGACCAGCTCGGCCAGGTTCGAGATGATCGGGAGTCGGACTGTCACGCCAAGTGACGTACCCGGCCGAATCTGAAGGAAACCTGAAGGAATTGAGCCTGGTCACAGTCAAAGCCGACCGGAACACCACGTTCCGGTTGTACGTTCAACAACGTGGTTGGCCGCTGGCGCTCGAGCTGCACGCCAGGGCGATCCGGCACCCCCAGGTCGGAAAAGCCCTTCCGCAGGCGTCGCGTGCTCGCGCCGCGGTCAACCCGCCGTCGACCGGCACACCGGAACCCCCTCACCGGTAAGTGGCGGTCGACGGCACCCTCAGGCTCGCGCCGCTGGTCACAGCGCCGGCAGGTTGTACTGGTCGTGCTTCTCGTAGAACGCCTCCAGCTCCTCCGGCGACAGCCCCTTGGCCTTCCCCACCTCCAGGAAGAACTCCTCGCGGGCGATCCCCGGCGAGAAGAGGATCAGCATCCGCACGGGAGCGTCGCTGTCGTTGCGGAACGCGTGGGGCCGGTTCGCCGGCACGTACAGGAAGTCGCCCTCCCCGCCGGTGATCCACTCGTCGCCGTCGAGCAGCGTGATCTCGCCTTCGAGCACGTAGAACGACTCGGAGAACGTCTTGTGGAAGTGCGGGCGGGCACCGGGCTGACGTGCTTCCATCCGCCACTCGAACAGGCCGAACTCGCCGTTCGTGA
>JASLAV010000305.1 GCA_030146905.1 Lentzea sp.
ACTCCTCACGGGAGACTGCGCGGGCACGGATCGAGCGGGCCAAGGAGCTCGACGGGTTCCGCGACGAGCCGGAGTGCTTCTACATCAGCGAGTACACGCTGGACGAAGACCAGTGGACCACCGGGTTCATCACGATGTGACGGAATGCGGGAGTGCGGTTGGGGAAGAGCAGGAGCGCCAAGTCGATCCGCGAGCTGTACGAAGCGGACCTGCGCAAGGCGTACGGGGATCCCACGGCTCCACGGCGTGATTTCACGCGGGAGATGGTGAAGCGCGAGCCGTACTCGGCGCTCCTGCTCGACCTGTCGTCCGCGGGGGACGTCGAGGACGACACGGACATCAACCACGAGGTCGCCTTCACCTACTTCGTGCGCGGGAACCGGTTGCTGATCGTCAAGCTGTCGATGATCGGTCCCTACGCGGTGGTGCTGGCGTTCGGCGACGACGGTCACGGCCGGGCAGAACTGATCACCCGTCCTGCCGGGCCGTTCGAGTCGCAGGTGCTCGACCTGGTGGTGGCGCACGGGTTCCGGATCGTGCCGGCCGAACACCTGACGACACCGGTGCCTCTGGCGGTGGTCCCCGGCCGGGCCGAGGTGTCGTTGTACGCGGCCCTCTTCGAGCCCGGAGCAGTGCACCACCCCGGTGTGGGACCGCACGAAGAGGACCAGCGGACCGACGGGTTCACCACGATGTGACGGAACTCGGAAGGCTCGTGCTTGGTGTAAGTGCGTGAGCTTCTCCGGTTCCGGCTCCCTGACCACGCAGGGCGGCGGCCAGCCGGCCGCCGCCCCTTTTGTCAGGTCACGCGACAGGCGTGTACCGCTTCAGCTCGACGATGGCGGTCTTCTCGCTGATCGCCTGGCCGGGGTAGTTCGGGTCCTGCGCGGTGGCCCGCGTGAGGACCTCGGCCTTGCCCCGCTGGAACGGCGTCGTGCCGGTCGGGTCGGCCGCCGCGTTCCACGCCACCGAGGCGCCGGCCTTGCACTGGACGCTGGCCGAGAAGCTGCCCCGGATGATCACCTTGTTCTTGACCTGCGTGACGGTGCCGGTCATCTGCACAGCGGCGTCGGTCGTGCACGAGACGGTGCCGTTCACCAGTGCCTTGCCGTTGACCGTGTTCGCCTGGCCCTCAGCCGCGATGGTGGTCTCGAGCTTCAGCTCGGGCGGCGGCGGCTGGTTGTTGATGAAGATGTTGCCGCGTGCGGCAGTGCTGCCCCCCTCGCAGTGCTGCACGAAGCTCGCGTCGAGCTTGTGCAGGTAGCCCTGCGGGCCCCAGGAGATCTCCCTGATCGTGAACGAGCCGGTCAGCTCGTTGCAGCCCCTGCCGTTGCCGCCCAGGCTCAGACCGGGTCCTGCGCCCTGGAACGGGTAGCGGTGGGCGTTCTCGTAGGTCTTCGCGGACAGAACGTCGTCCTTGGGAGCAGCGAACGAGATGGTCCACCAGTCCCCGTTCGCGCCCTCGATGCCCACCGAGAGGAACGTGCGGTCGGCGTTGGACTGGACGGTCAGGTCGTCGCCCGCCGCCTTGGAGTACTTGTAGGAACCACCCCCGGTGATCCAGTCCCCCGGATCACCCGAGAACTCGACCGAACCGTCGGTGACCGGCTGCGCCGACGCCTGGCCGGCGGTGAACAACGCCAGCGCGACAGCCAGCACGGGCACAAAAACGGCGCGCTGAACTAACCTTCTTCGCTTCATGAATCCCCCTTGTTCGCGGCACGTGACGGTGCCGTGATCGTTCGTACCGTACGACAGGAGGCAGGCCAAGCCACCAAAAGTCCCAACAGGCCCCGGAGTGCGGTGATCTTGCGAAGATCAGGAGAGCCAGTCGGGACGCAGCTGCCCCATCGCGACGCCGCACGAAACGAACAGCCTGTCCACTAAGCTGGAGGACTGCACCGGAGGTCAACGGGAGAGGCGTGCACATGACCGAAGAGCCCGCGACCGGCAAGCGGGTCGACGCCAGGCGGAACCGCTCCAAGATCCTCGACGTCGCGCGCGAGGCGCTCGCGGAGACCGGCGACCTCCCGTCGATGGCGGAGATCTCCCGGCGTGCCGGGGTCGGCATGGCCACCCTCTACCGCAACTTCCCCGGGAGGCCGGAGCTGGTCGAGGAGCTGTACCGCTCACAGGTCGACGACATCTGCGCCGCGGCGACCACGGCGGGCGGTGACACGCCCGGCGAGGCGCTGTTCTCCTGGCTCAGGCGCTTCCACGCGGCCGGGGCGCGCAAGGGGCCGCTCGCGACGCTGCTCCTGGAGGACTCCGGCGGCGACAACACCGTGCTCAACGAGAGCCGGTCACGCGTGATCGCCGCGGCGCAACCCCTCTTCGACGCGGCCGCGGACAGCGGGGAGGTGCGTGACGACGTTTCGCTCGGCCAAGTCCTCGACGCCGTAGTCGCCCTGGAACGAGTCCGTGAGGATCCGACTTCGAACACCTCGATGCTCCAGGTGCTGCTCGACGGTCTTCGCAGGTAGCAGCCCCCGACCTGCAGTCTTCTTGCAAACGGACAGGCTCTCCACTACGTTGCGGAGAGGCTGTCCGTTTAGTTCGGCAGCGGTTCTACCCCGAAAACGAGAGAAGACGAGACATGAGTGTTCAGCCGCTGGACGCAGTCGCCACCACCCCGCCGATCGCCGGGGAAGCCCGCCGCGATTTGCCCGAGTTCGTGCTCTCCGGCGACCGGCGGATGTGGATCGGCGGCAAGTGGACGGCCGCGGCGTCCGGCCAGACCCTGCCCAACACCGACCCGACCACCGAGGAGCCCCTCGCGACTGTTCCCCGCGGCGATGTCGCTGACGTCGACGCGGCGGTGCGGGCGGCGAAGAAGGCTTTCGCGGACCCGTCCTGGGCCGAGATGACGCCGGACCGCCGAGGCCGGATCCTCAACCAGATCGCCGACGTCGTCGAGCAGCACGCCGAGGAGCTCGCGACGATCGACTCGGTGAACATGGGTGCGCCTCGCATGATCACCCGCGCCATGCTGGCCGAGGCCGGCGAAGTCTTCCGCTACTACGCGGGCTGGCCCACCAAGCTCTTCGGCACGCACGTCCCCACCCGCGGCGACCGGCTCGCCTACACCCGCAAGGAACCGCTGGGCGTGGTCGGCGTCATCTGGGGCTGGAACGGCCCGATGGGCCAGCTCCCCGGCAAGCTCGCCCCCGCACTCGCCGCGGGCAACACGGTCGTCCTGAAGCCGGCGGAGACGGCCTCGCTGAGCACGCTGCGCCTGGCCGAGCTGCTCGCCTCCACCGACCTGCCCGACGGCGTGGTCAACGTGGTGACCGGGCGAGGTGACGAGGCGGGCCAGGCGCTGGTCGCGCACCCGGACGTCGTCAAGATCGCCTTCACCGGTTCGACCGCCACCGGCAAGCACGTGCGGAGGACCGCCACCGAGACGCTCAAGCAGGTCACCCTGGAGCTCGGCGGCAAGTCGCCCTCCGTCGTGTTCGCCGACGCGAACCTCGAGCAGGCCGCTCGTGGCGTTGCCGCCGGATTCCTCGGCAACGCCGGCCAGGCCTGCGTCTCGACGACGCGCATCTTCGTCCAGGAGGACATCCGCGACGAGTTCGCCGAGTTGTTGCAGAAGGCGATGACCAGCGTGTTCACCCCGGCGGACTCGCTGTCGTCCGGCACCGTGGTGGGTCCGTTGTCGACCAAGGCCCAGTTCGACCGGGTCAGCTCGTACCTGGAGCTCGCCGTGCGCGAGGGTGCGAACGTCGTCACCGGCGGTACCCGCTACGGCGACCACGGCTACTTCATCGCACCGACCCTGCTCGACGACGTGCACCCCGGCATGCGCGTCGTGCGGGAGGAGATCTTCGGGCCGGTCGGCGCGTTGATGACCTTCACCGACGTCGACGACGCGATCGCCAAGGCCAACGACACGGAGTACGGCCTGGCCGCCTCGATCTGGACGACCGATCTCACCACCGCGCACCGCATGGCCGCGGCGGTCCAGGCGGGCACGGTCTGGGTGAACACGTGGGGCGAGATGAGCACCGGCAACCTCCCCTTCGGCGGCTACAAGCAGTCCGGCCTCGGCCGTGAGGGCGGACTGGAAGTCCTCGACGCCTACACCCAGTCCAAGGCCGTCGTCGTCGCCCTGTAGCTACGAAGTTCCAGTCAGCCAACACCGTGAACGTTCGTGGTCAGGGCGCTAGATCACACGGCGCCGCACCCGCCACACCACCACACCGATCAGGACCGCCGCGACGGCGATGAACAGGGCCGCCTCGATGAGCTGGAACGTCCAGAACCGGTCGACCGGGTGGTAGACCCCGAACCGCTGGACGCCCCGCTCGTGCAGGAACCGGTTGAGGTTGGTGCCGGCCCGGTTGGCGGCGCCCTCCAGCTCGTAGTACTCGGTCGAGCTCAGCCTGCGCCCGGTGGCGTCCGCGTAACCGCGTTCGATCGTCCAGTCGGCGAAGCCGGGCACTGGCCGGTGCCCCGCCTGGTCCTCCGAGCCGCCGACGGGCACCGGCTTCATGGCGGTGAGCGGCGTGGCGTACGCGGGACGAGCCAGCAGCGCCACCGACATCCGGGCGACGAGGAACGCCCCGAACGCGACGCCGAACGCGGGCAGGCTGCGCCGCAGGATCGCCCCCGCGGCGGTGGCGACGCCGAACGCGAACAGCGCGTACGCCACCGGAACGAGTCCCTCCAAGTCGAAGGCGTCGTACTGGAACCGCCCCTCCCACGCGTCGAACGGCTGGCGGAACCAGGTGAGCACCGCGGTGAACAGCCCGGTGAGCACGACGGTGACGCCGGCCAGTGCCGCGAGCTTGGCCGCCAGCCAGCGCATCCGCGGCACGGCCTGCGTCCAGGCGAGCTGCCAGGTGCCGTCCTCCAGTTCGCGCGCGAGCAGCGGCGCGCCGAGGAACGCACCGATGACGAC
>JASLAV010000608.1 GCA_030146905.1 Lentzea sp.
CAGGGGACGGCAGGTACGCGATCACCGCGTCCAGCAACGGTTCGACGCCCCGGTTCCGGTACGCCGAACCGCACAGCACCACGGTTCCCAGTCCACGACTCGTCAACTCCCTCAACGCGTTCGTCAGCGTCCGCTCGGACAACCCGGCCTCGAAGAACTCCTCCAGCACCTCCGGGTGCAGCTCCGCCACCGCCTCCTCCAGGAGACGACGACGCCGTTGTGCCTCCTGGGCCAGTGCTTCCGGCACAGAGCCTTCCGCCAGTTCGTCGTCCCAGTTCAGCGCACGCATGCGCACCAGGTCGACAACGCCCGTGAAGCCCTCCTCGGCCCCGATCGGCAGCTGCACGACGAGCGGAACGGTGTTGAGCCGCGTGCGGATCGACTCGACGGCCCTGTCGAAGTCCGCGCCCGCCCGGTCGAGCTTGTTGACGAACGCGATCCGCGGCACGCCGTGGCGATCGGCCTGCCGCCACACCGACTCGCTCTGCGGCTCGACACCGGCGACCCCGTCGAACACCGCGACAGCCCCGTCCAGCACGCGGAGCGACCGTTCGACCTCGTCGGAGAAGTCGACGTGCCCCGGCGTGTCGATGAGGTTGACGCGGTGCCCGTCCCACGTGCAGCTGACGGCCGCGGCGAAGATCGTGATGCCGCGGGCGCGCTCCTGCGGGTCGAAGTCCGTGACGGTCGTGCCGTCGTGCACCTCGCCGCGCTTGTGGGTGGTGCCGGTGGCGAACAGGACGCGTTCGGTGAGCGTGGTCTTGCCGGCGTCGACGTGGGCGAGGATGCCCAGGTTGCGGACGGCGTTCAACGTGGTCGTGCGCATGGCTCAGTGCCTTTTCGGTGTGAAAGGACTACAGGTCAGCGCGATGAGCCGACGACCGCCTCGGGGTCGTCAGGCACTCCGGTGCCCGGCGCGCAGCGGGCAGCCGGGGTGCGGGGACACGAGGATCACGTCGAAACGGGACGAGGAGATGACGGCGGCGGTGCGCACGGCCGGTCCCCTCTCGTCGCTCGCTGGTGATGATCGTGGAGTGTAGGGAGACCGATGTGGACGCGAAAGCGGATTTCGCGGTCCGCCCGCAGCGAACCCGGTCACGTACCGGAACACCCGCCACCGCACCGGTCGTTGAACAGGACATGCGTCTTCGTCTGCTCGGCGACTCGATCGCCGCCGGGGTCGGCAGCACCCGCCGCGAGGACACCCTCGGTCCCCTGCTCGCCGACCGCCTCCGCAAGGCCGGCCACGACGTCGACCTGAGAGTGCACGCCGTCCCCGGCGCCCGTTCCGCCGACCTGCGCGCCCAGGTGCGGTCCGCGGTGGCGGGCGGCGTGGACGTCGCCGTGGTCGTGATCGGCGCCAACGACCTGACCAGGTTCGTCCCCGCGCACATCGGTGCGCAGCAGCTGCACGACGCGGTCGCCGACCTCAGGCGGGCGGGCGCGGCGGTCGTCGTCGCCACGGCGCCGGACCTGAGCATCGTCACGCACGTGCCGCCGGCGTTGCGCGAGGTCGTGTCCGCCGTGAGCCGGGAGTACGCCCAGGTGCAGCAGCAGGCCGTGATCAAGGCAGGCGGTGTGGTCGCCCACGTCGAGCGCGCCGTCACGCCGCGGTTCGCCGCCGATCCGTCGCTCTTCGCCGCCGACCGCTTCCACCCGTCCGCCGCCGGCTACCGCGAGATCGCCGCCGCGCTCGCGCCCGCCGTCGAGGCCGCCGCCGCGGAACTTCACGCCTGACCGATTGCGATCACGGGCGTGGCGTCGTACTGTCCGCACTAAGTTCAAGCATTGAACGAATGAGGTGGATGATGGTTACGCCCACTCCGGCGGACAAGTTCTCCTTCGGTCTCTGGACCGTGGGCTGGCAGGGTCGCGACCCGTTCGGTGACGCCACGCGGCCCGAGCTGGACGTGGTCGAGGCGGTGCACCGGCTCGCCGAGCTGGGCGCGTGGGGACTGACGTTCCACGACGACGACCTGTTCGGCTTCGAGGCGACGAACCGCGACGACCAGATCAGCAGGCTGCAGGGTGCGCTGAAGGACACCGGGATGGTCATCCCGATGGTCACGACGAACCTGTTCGCGCACCCCGTCTTCAAGGACGGAGGCTTCACCAGCAACGACCGCTCCGTGCGGCGGTTCGCGCTGAGGAAGGTGCTGCGCAACATCGAGCTCGCGGCCGAGTTCGGCGCCAAGACCTTCGTGCTGTGGGGCGGGCGTGAGGGCTCCGAGTACGACGTGGCCAAGGACGTGCGGGCCGCGCTCGACCGGTACCGCGAGTCGATGAACCTGCTGACGCAGTTCGTCACCGACCGCGGCTACGACATGCGCTTCGCCCTCGAGCCCAAGCCCAACGAGCCGCGCGGCGACATCCTGCTGCCCACGGTCGGGCACGCGCTGGCGTTCATCTCGTCGCTCGACAAGCCCGAGATGGTCGGCCTCAACCCCGAGGTCGGGCACGAGCAGATGGCCGGGCTGAACTTCGTGCACGGCATCGCGCAGGCGTTGTGGCACGACAAGCTCTTCCACATCGACCTCAACGGTCAGCGCAGCATCAAGTACGACCAGGACCTGGTGTTCGGCCACGGCGACCTGATGAACGCGTTCGCGCTGGTCGACCTGCTGGAGAGCGCCGGCTACGAGGGTCCGCGGCACTTCGACTACAAGCCGTCGCGCACCGAGGACATCAAGGGCGTGTGGGACTCGGCCAAGGCCAACATGGCGACCTACCTGCTGCTCAAGGAGCGCGCCCTCGCCTTCCGGGCCGACCCCGAGGTGCAGGAGGCGCTGGAGACGGCCGGCGTCGCGGAGCTGGGCAAGCCGACGCTCAACGACGGCGAGTCCTACGACGACCTGCTCAAGAGCGACGACGGGTTCGACCCCGACCAGGCGGCCGAGCGCGGCTTCGGCTTCGTGCGGCTCAACCAGCTCGCGCTCGAGCACCTCACCGGAGCGCGCTGACATGACGCTCGTCGCGGGCGTCGACTCCTCGACGCAGTCGTGCAAGGTCGTCGTCCGCGATGCGGAGACCGGCGAGCTCGTCCGGGAGGGCCGTGCCACCCACCCGGACGGCACCGAGGTGCACCCTTCGCACTGGTGGGACGCGCTGCAG
>JASLAV010000633.1 GCA_030146905.1 Lentzea sp.
AAGGAAGAGTGCACATGAGTACCCAGCAAGCGGCGCCGAGCGTGGCCAAGGCGAACCTGGCCCTGGCCACGCTGTTCTTAGGAATGTTCGTGCTGGGCAGTGGCGAGCTGCTCGTGGTGGGCGTGCTGGACCGGATCGCCGCCGACCTCAACGTGACCATCTCCGGCGCGGGCACCCTGGTGACCGTCTACGCGCTGGGTCTCGCCATCGGTGGTCCCATCCTGACCGCGCTGACGATCAAGATGAACCGGAAGGCCCTGCTCCTCTTCTCCGTCGCGCTGTTCATCGCGTGCAACCTCGTCGCGGTGCTGACCGCCGACTACACCCTGTTCCTCGTGCTGCGCTTCCTCATCGGCGCGTCCCAGGGCCTGTTCATCGCCGGCGCGTTCATCGCAGCCATGGCGGTCGTCCCGACGGAGCGCATCGGCCAGGCGATCGGCATCGTCATCTCCGGTGTCGCGGTGTCGGGCGCGCTCGGCGTGCCGCTGGGCACGCTGGTCGGCCAGACCCTCGGCTGGCGCGGCTCGTTCGTGGCGATCATCGTCGGCGCCGTGGTGACCTTCCTCGGTGTGCTGGCCCTGATCCCGTCCGTCCCGCCGGCCGGCGCCAGCGCGGGCCACCAGGCCAAGTACGCCTTCGCGCCCCGGGTGCTCGCCGTGCTGTTCCTGAACTTCATCGTGTTCGCGACGACGTTCGCGGCGCTCACCTACATCGTGTCGTTCCTGCAGAGCGTCACCGGCATCTCCGGAGCCGTGCTGAGCGTGTTCCTCCTGGCCTACGGCGTGGCCACGGCGATCGGCTCCTTCCGCGGCGGCAAGTTCGCCGACTGGAACGCCGGCCGCACCCTGATCATCGGCGGCGTCGGCCTCACGATCTCCCTGCTGGCGCTGTACTTCGTCGGCTCGGTCGCGGCCCTGGTCGCCATCGCGCTGCTCGCCTGGGGTCTGTTCATGTACAGCGTCGTGCCGTCGCTGCAGGTCCGGGTGATCAGCCTGGCCGGCCCCGGTGGCGACCTGGCGCAGTCGCTGCCCGTCTCCGCGGCCAACATCGGCATCGCGTTCGGCTCGTTCGCCGGCGGCATCGCGATCGCCAAGTGGGGCGCCAACGCCCCGGTGATCACCGCGGTGATCCTCGGCGTGATCACCATCGCGGTCGCCTGGGGGACCAGCTACCTCAAGCCCCCGGTCGTCGAGGACTCGGCGGCGCCGGTCACCGCGGAAACCGCGGCCGAGCCCGCGTAACAACACCTTCCAGACCACTTGTCGCACCCCTCGGGAAGCACGGTGGCGGCGGATCCCGATCCGTCGCCACCGTGCTTCCGCGTTCGACCGCAGTCCTGTCGCAGCACGGCGCGACCGTCCTGATGGCACGGAGAACTGCACCGTCGCGACCGTCCGATGTGGGCAAGGAGGAAGTGGTGGCGGACGTGACCGCGGTGAGACGGTTCTCGTGGAACCCACTTCGAGAACAGACAGGGAAGGTGTGCCATGAGTGACCAGCAGTCGGCACCGGGCCAGGGCGTGACAGCCGGGGTCAGCCACCGGTTCGTGCAGACCAACGGCATCCGGATGCACATTGCCGAGCAGGGCGAAGGACCGCTGGTCGTGCTGCTGCACGGCTTCCCGGAGACGTGGTACTCGTGGCGCCACCAGTTCGACGCCCTCGCCGCGGCCGGCTACCACGTCGTCGCCCCCGACCAGCGCGGCTACGGCCGGACCGACCGCCCGGACGAGGTCGAGAAGTACTCGCAGCTGCACCTGGTCGGCGACGTCATCGGCCTGATCGAGGCGCTGGGCGAGGAGCAGGCCGTGCTGGTCGCCCACGACTGGGGCTCGCAGGTCGCCTGGAACGCGGCGCTGCTGCGGCCCGACCGCGTGCGCGGCGTCGTCGCCCTGGCCCTGCCCTACCTGCCCCGCGGCCCGGTGAGCGCCCTGACCGGGTTGACGCAGGCGCTCGGCCCCGGCTTCTACATGAACTACCTGCAGGAGCCCGGCGTGGCCGACGCCGAACTGGCGCGGGACGCGCGGGAGAGCGTGCTCCGCTTCTTCCAGTGGGGCTTCGGCGACTCGCCGCAGGCCGAAGGGGCAAGCCTGCCGCTGGTGCCCGAGGGCGGCACCCTCTCCGACCTGCTGCCCGAAGCGGGCGCGCTGCCCGACTGGCTGACCGAGGCCGACCTCGACGTCTACGCGAAGGACTTCGCGGAGACCGGTTTCACCGGCGGCCTGAACTGGTGGCGCACGATGAACCTGAGCTGGGAGCTGACGGCGCCGTGGCAGACCGCGCCGATGACGACCCCGGCGCTGTACATCCACGGCGAGCGGGACGGCAGCGTCCAGCTCCCGGGCTTCGACCAGCTGATCGCCAACCTCCGGATGCTCGTGCCCAACCTGACGCGCACGGTGGTGCTGCCCGGTGTCGGGCACTGGACGCAGCAGGAGCGTCCCGAGGACGTCAACGCGGAACTGCTGAAGTTCCTCGGCGGCTTCTAGCCCCCGATCGGTGCCAGGACTCGACCACGCTCTCGGGACCTGCCGCGGCAGGCGCGCGCCCGCCGAGTCGCCGGCAGGTCCCGAGAGCGTGCTCGTCCTTGCCTGCGGGGAAAAGCGGGTGCCGATTATCGTGCAACTCTTAGGTTGCACGAGGATGAGCGACGTGCAATGATCTGGTTGCACCCCAACCCCGGCACTTGAAGGAGTCCTCCCCATGAGCGATGACCGGATCGAGCGCGACACCCTGATCGAGGCCTCCGTCGAGCGCGTCTGGTCGCTGGTGTCCGCACCCGGCTTCTGGGTGGCCGACCCGGAGAGCATCAAGGGCACCACCGCCGTCGAGGGCGAGTCGATGGTGGCCAAGAACGCCGACGACGGCGACTTCCCGGTGACCGTGGTGAAGGTGGAGCCCCAGTCCTACGTCGCGTACCGCTGGGCGCCCGCCACCCCCGGCCAGGAGCTGACCGAGGACAACACCACCCTCGTGGAGTTCACGCTGTCCCCCGAGGGCGACAAGACCCGCCTCACCGTGGTCGAGAGCGGTTTCGCCGCGCTGAACGTGCCCGAGGAGGTCCGCGTCCAGACCGTCAAGAACCTCACCGGCGGCTGGCCGCACGTCCTCGACGCGGCGAAGAAGCGCGTCGAAGAGTCGACTGTGTGAGGGCAGAACCCGACGGCGCGGTCGAGGAGGTCGGCAGCGTTCTCGTCGCGCTCGCCGACCCCACCCGTCGCAGGGTGCTCGACCTCCTCGCCGCGCAGGGCGCGGTCACCGCGACGACGCTGGCCGAGCGGCTCCCCGTTTCCCGGCAGGCGATCGTTAAGCACCTCGCCGTCCTGGACGCCGCCGGGCTCGTGGTCGGCAGCCGGGTCGGGCGAGAGGTGAGGTACTCGCTGCGGCCCGCCGGCCTGGACGCCACCACGCGGTGGATGTCCTCGCTCGCGGCGGACTGGGACCTTCGCCTGGCAGCCATCAAGCGTGCCGCCGAGGCGGCGGAACGCGACTTCAAGTAGCACCGGGACGCGCGGCGACAGCACCCGCCGCGGCCCGTGGACAGACAACGAGGAGATCAGACATGACGACGTTGAAGCCCGGCAGCATGCTGCTCGGCACCACCCGCCCCGCCGAGATGCGGGAGTGGTACATCAAGGCCCTGGCGCCGGAGTTCACCGGCGACGGTGCGATCGACCTCGACGGCTTCCTGCTGGTCATCGACGGGCGTGACGACGTCGAGGCGAAGAACAACGACCCGGCTCGCGTGATCATGAACTTCCACGTCGAGGACTTCGACGCCGTGAAGGCCCAGGTGGACGCGGCCGGCGCGGTGTGGATCGCGGACGACGACCGCGAGAAGGGCCGGTTCGGCACGTTCACCGACCCCGACGGGAACTACCTCCAGATCATCCAGTGGAAGTAGGACGTCCACACCGGAGGTTCCGCTCGTGCCCGGCCGGCGACTCCCGCCGACCGGGCACGTCGCTGTGATCT
>JASLAV010000710.1 GCA_030146905.1 Lentzea sp.
CTGCGAGCACGTCGCGGACCACTGCGCGGTCTTGGTCGACATGCTGCTGCGTGCCGCGCCACGGCTGCGGGTGCTCGCCACGTCGCAGCGCGCGCTACGAGTTGATGGCGAACAAGTGCTGTCCGTGGCGCCGTTGTCCGTGCCTTATCCGGCGGTGACGTTGTTCGCCCAACGCGCCGACGACGCGATATCCGGCTCGTTCGTCATCACATCGGAGAACGAGCAGGCCGTGGCGGATCTGTGCCGACGACTGGACGGGATTCCCCTCGCAATAGAGATGGCGGCACTGCGCGTACGCGCTCTCACGCCCGCGCAACTGCTGGAGCGCCTCGACGACAGGTTCAAGGCGCTGACCGACGGGCCGCAGCGGACCCTGATCGCGACGATGGCCTGGAGCTTCGACCTCTGCTCACCGCGCGAGCAGTTGTTGTGGGCGCGGGCGTCGGTGTTCGCGGGCGGTTTCTCCCTCACCGCGGCCGAGGCCGTGTGCTCGGACGACGCGCTGACCGCGGACTTCATGTTCGACGCGGTCGACGGGCTGGTCGACAAGTCAGTGCTGCAGCGCGAAGAACACGCCGGCGTGCCGCGCTATCGGTTGCCGGAAACCATGCGCCGGCACGGGCAGACGCGATTACGTGCGAGCGATGAAGAGCCACGACTGCTCCTGAGGCACCGCGACTACTACGCAGGTGTTGCCGTGCAAGGCGAACGCGCCTGGTTCGCACCACGGCAGATCGCGACCGTCGCAGCGATGACCGCAGAACGCGAGAACTTGCGTGCGGCGTTGGAGTACTCGCTGACGACTCCCGGCGAGGCCGACGCGGGGCTGGGGCTGGCGGCGACGCTGTGGTTCTACTGGGTCGGCTGCGGCCGGCTCACCGAGGGCAGGCACTGGCTGAACCGGGCGCTGGCGCTGGATACCGGACCTTCGCGGGCTCGGTGCAAGGCGTTGTGGGTCGCGGGTTGCGTGGCGGCTTTCCAAGGCGACACCGCCGCGGTGCCCGCGCTGCTGGAGACATGCCGTGGCGAGGCCGCGCTGCTCGGCGACGAGGACGCCGACGTCCATGCGACCGCCGTGCGGGGCGCGGTGGCGGTGCTGGACGACCTGCCGCTGGCCGCGTCACTGCTGGCCGAGGCCGACCGCCGGCACGCAGAGCTGGGACACCTGGACAGCAACGTGGTCATGGCGCGGGTGGCGTTGGCGACCACCGCGGCGTTCACCGGCGACTACGACCGTGCGACGGCGATCTGCGCCGAGGTACGGGCCGTGTGTGAGGAGCACGGTGAGCTGTGGGCGCGCGCGTACGCGTTGTACGTCCTGGCGTTCGTGGCGATGGAACGCGGCGACGTCGCCGCGGCCAGTGAGCTGGCCGCTTCTTCGTTGCGCATCAAGGAGAGCTTCGACGACCTGCTGGGCATCGCGATGGCGGTGGAGCTGCTGGCGTTGATCTCGGTGATCACGGGTTCCGCGGCGCACGCCGCGTTGCTGCTGGGCGGGGCCGACCGGCTGTGGCGGTCCGCCGGGTCGCGGCCGTGCGGCTCGGCGAACCTCGCGGCGTCGCACGACCGATGCGTGGCGCTGTGCCGGCAGGCTCTGGGCGACGAGGCCTTCGACGAGCACTTCGCGGGTGGTGCGGCGATGACCGCGGCGGCGGTGGTCGCGGCCGCCAATGCCGAACCGTTGCCCCGGTCGGCTGGTTGAGTCTTCCCCTTACCTGGACGATGGGTGCGTGGACCGGCACCGCACGCTCGCGCACCTGAGCGACGACGACTGGCTCAGGCCCGACTCGTCGTCCACCCAGCTGTACCGCGACCTGTGCGCGCTGCGGGACCTGCCGGTGGGCCAGCTGACACCGACATCGCTGCACCTGCTGGTCACGCACCAGGTGGGGCTGGACGTGACGGCGCTGCTGGCGCTGGAGCACGTCGAACGGGACCCGCTGCGGTCGTTCGCCCTGTACCCCGGCGACCTGCTCGCGGCTCTGCTCAGAGTGGACCACTCCTTCTGGTCCGATCACCCTGAGTTGCTGGCCAGGATGTCCGCCCTGCTGGACCGGCTGCGGACGTTGCCCGACGGGGATTGGCGACTCCTGGTGTCCGCGGCCGACCAATTTCCCGGGTAGACCGGCATTCATCACAGCGCGTGGTCGGCAGGACGGTCATCAAGGCGTCAGCGAGTAGAAAACGCTCGTATTGCTTGACCCAATCGAGTGAACGAGATAGGCAATCCGAGTGTTGGCGGCGATGAGTGGGCCCGGGCGGCTCGCGGCGGGGGCGCTCCTGGGTGCCGTCGTCGCCGCGTTTTACGTGCTAGCACCACTTTTCGGATCGCTGGCGTCCGGCGATTCGACGGCGCCGGACGGCGACAACAGGGCCCGCGTCTCGCTCATCAACACGCCTTCGCTGCTGCCGACGCAGTCCGAAACGCCGTCACAGACCGTGTCGTCGTCAGCGGCAGCTTCTTCGTCCGCGCCGTCTTCTTCTTCCAAGACAACGACTACGACCACGACGACCACGACCACCACCAAGACGGCGACCGTCACCACGACGACCCAGGCGACGCCGACCACGACCACCACGACGACCACCCGTCAACGGCCGCCTACCACCACGACCACGACGACGCGGCCGTGCGGAGTCATCTTCTGCTGATCCGCCGCCGGTAGGCCGCGTCGAGCCTGGCCGTGTCGGTGAGGTTGTGCCGCAACAGGCTCGCGGTGTCGACGAGGTTCTTGTCCATCCGCGTCATGTCGTGGGAGACCAGGTCGAGGCATGCGTCGACCAAGTCGTCGCAGGCAGGCAGCGGGACATCCGGGTGCAGCTCGTCCAGCCGGGCGACGAGCTCGGCCCGTGAGAGCGCGACCTCCTGCGGCGAGTGCACGGCGTTGGCGAGTCCGTGGTCCCACATCCAGAACGCGAGGTCGACGAACTTCTCCCGATCCCTGAGCGCGTCGTGCGAAGCCGCACGCCCTGCTGTCAGCCTTGCGCAGTAGCGCCACCACGACCGGAAATCCTCCGGCGCTTTCGCCGCGACCCAACGAGCTCGCTGCTCTCCCGACATGGCGGCAACCGCTTTCATCTGTTGCCACACGGCCTTGTGGTCACCGTCGAACGCGATGGTGAAGTCACGCCCGAACGCCGTGAAGACGCTCTGCACGCTGCCTGGCCCGTACTCGGGATCAACGCCGACGTGCACGGTGACCTGGGCGTCCGGCTGCCAGTACTCCTGGTGCCCGAACCTCGGCCCGCCGATCGGCACCAGCTCCACCCGCCGC
>JASLAV010000752.1 GCA_030146905.1 Lentzea sp.
GAGACGGGAAGGCGGGAATGCCCGCGGGCGTTGGCCCGTTGTATGAGCCTGCGCTTCTCGCTGATGGGTCCGGTACGAGCCTGGCGCGACGATGACGACGAGATCGACCTCGGCCCCCGCCAGCAGCGGGCGGTGCTGGCGGCGTTGCTGCTGAACAACCGCGTCCGGCTGAGCAACGACCAGCTGATCGGCATGGTCTGGGACGACCCGACGCCGAGCGCGGTGATGGCGTTGCGGACGTACACGTACAAGATCCGCAAGCTGATGCCCGAGTTGGACCTGAAGTCCAGGGACGGCGGCTACACGCTCAGGGCGGAGATCGTCGAGGACTGCCGCGGCGAGCCCTTGGAGGGGCTCCAAGGCGCCTACTTCGAGGCGCAGCGCGTGCGGCTCGCCGAGCGCCGGCTCAAGTTGCGCGAGGAGTGGCTCGAACGCGAGCTGGACGTCATCGAGCTGCAGAAGCACGTCGCGTCCCACCCGCTGCGCGAACATCCGCGGGCGCTCCTGATGCACGCCCTGTTCCGCGAGGGCAGGCAGGCCGAGGCGCTGGAGCACTACCACCGGGCGCGCACACTGCTGAACGACCAGCTCGGCCTCGAACCCGGTCCCGAGCTGCGCAAGATCCACGCGCAGATCCTCGACGGCGAGCTCACGCCGCCGCGCAGGCCGGAGCAGCTGCCGCCCGGCATCGACGACTTCACCGGCCGTGCCGCCGAGATCGCGCAGGCGCTGGACGTCCTGCCGCGCACGGTCGGCATCACCGGCATGCACGGCAGCGGCAAGACCGCGCTGGCCGTCCGCATCGGTCACCTCGCCCGGCACCGCTTCCCCGACGGGCAGATCTTCGTGAGCGGCCCCGACGTCGCGGACGAGCTGCTGCGCGCGGTCGGCGTGGAGAACGCCGCCGGCGACAAGGCCGCGCTCTGGCGGGCGAAGGCGCGCGGCAAGCGGTTCCTGATCGTCGTCGACGACCTGCGGGACTCCGCGTCGATCAAGGACCTGCACGTGCCGGGGTCGGCCATGGTCCTCACGAGCGTGCGCCGGTGGAACGAGATGCCGGGCGTGACGTGGCTGAAGATCGCGGGACTCGCGGTGGCCGACGCCCGGGAGTTCTTCCACCGCGTCCTCGACCCCGCCAGGATCGCGGCCGAGCCGGAGTTGACGGCGGAGGTCCTCGACCGCGTGTCGCACCTGCCGAACCCGATCCGCGTCCTCGGCGGCAAGCTCAGCGGCCGCCCGCGGTGGACCGTCGGGATGCTCCTGAGGCAGATGGAGCGGGAGACCGTGCTGGGGGATGCGGTCCCGTCCGACTGCCGGTCGGTGCTGGCGCCGATGATCAAGGCCGACGGGAAGCTGACCGAGGCCGAACGGCACGTGCTCGAGTGCTTCGCCCGGCAGGACGTCGAGGTGATCAACGTGTGCGAGGCCGCGGCCATGACCGGTGGCGAGATCGGAACGCTCGAAATCCTGCTGGAGTCGCTCGCCGACGTCCACCTGATCGAGCCGCTGGAACTCGGCCGCTACCGCATCCCGCGGTTCGTGCAGATGTTCTACGGCCTTCGCACACTGGTCCCGACCAGCTGATTCACTCGGAATTTATGGCCGGACCATCGCGCACCGGCACGTTGGGGGACATGTCAACCAAGACTCTCGCGAACAAGAAGGCACTGGTCACAGGAGCCACCTCCGGCATCGGCCGCGCGATCGCGGTCAAGCTCGCCGAGGCGGGCGCCACCGTCTACGTCACCGGCCGCCGCGCCGAGCTCGGCGAGGAGACCGTCGAGCTCATCGAGTCCGCCGGCGGCACCGGTCACTTCGTCGTCTCCGACGTCGCGAGCCTCGACGACGTCCGCGAGCTCGCCGCGCAGGTCGGTGACGTGGACGTGCTCGTCAACAACGCGGGCATCTTCCCGTTCTCGTCGACCACCGAGCAGTCGCCGGAGGTCTACCAGCAGGTGTTCGACGTCAACGTCCGCGGCACGTACTTCCTGACCGCGGCGCTGGTCCCGGCGATGGTCGCGAAGGGCAAGGGCGCGATCGTCAACATCTCGTCGATCGGCTCGGACGTCGGCAACCCGACCACCAGCGTCTACAGCGCCTCCAAGGCCGCGTTGGACGCGCTGACCCGCTCCTGGGCCGTGGAGTTCGGTGCCCACGGAGTCCGCGTGAACTCCGTGGCACCCGGTCCGATCCGCACCGACGCCGCCGTCACGCAGGCGGGAGAGGTGTTCGAGAAGATCAGCGGCACCGTCCCGATGAACCGCGTGGGCGAGCCGGAGGAGATCGCGGACGTCGTGCTGTTCCTGGCGTCGGACCAGTCGAGCTACGTCACCGGCGCGGTGCTGGCGGCCGACGGCGGCTACCTCGCGAGCTGAGCGAGCAGCGCCTGCACCGACGAGGGCGACTCGACGTGCACGTTGTGGCCCGCGCCGGGGAACACCACCGGCGCGGGCACCAGCTCCTCCAGGTGCTCCCGGGGGCACATCGGATCGTTCTCGCCCGCAGCCAGCGCGACGTCGGCCTTCGACGCCATGATCAGCCCCGGCATGTCGGGCCGCCCCACGCCGAAGGCCCTCATGTCCAGCGACGGCGTCCACCCGCCGTCCACTTCGGACACACCGTGCCGCAGCGGCACACCGGCCATCCTCGACGCCCGCTCGACGGCCTCCGCCTCGGTGGCGAACACCTTGGCCGGCCGAGCGGCGAGCGACGCCGCCTTCTCCAGTTCGTCGTCGGTCCACCGCACCTTGATCCCGATCCCGACGCACGTCGTCACACCGACGCCAAACCAGCCGCTGGCCAGCGCCAGCCCGACCACGCCACCCAGCGAGTGCCCGACGACCGTGACCGGCCCGGCGGGGACCACCTCCGCGACAGCGGCCGCGAACGAGCCGAACGAGTAGCGCTCGATCGGCCCTGAACGCCCGTGACCGGGCAGGTCCGGCACGAGCCAGCTCCCGTGCCAGCCGCCGACGACGTCCTCCCACACCTCACCGGTGGCGCCCA
>JASLAV010000836.1 GCA_030146905.1 Lentzea sp.
GAACGCACCAACGGCGTTCTCGTCGCGGAGCTCGTGTTCGACGAACCGATCTCGGCAGGCGAGTCGATCGCGATCGAGTACGAATTGATCTATCCGCATCCGACGGCGGAGCACACGCATTTCCGGCGCTTCGCCGAACCCGTCCAGGACTACGCGCTGGAGATCAGGTTCGCCGCCGAACCCGCTTCCTGCGAACAATTCGCGTCGGGCCCGGCGGGAGCGGAATCCGCCGGCGTGCGCCCGGCCCCGGTGGACGACGGGGGCCGCGCGCACGCCGCCGCGACCGGCTTCGGCCCCGGTGTCTACGGGATGCGCTGGACCGCCGCCGCGAACACCTCGGGGTCGTCGAGCCAGGGGTAGTGCCCCGCGCCGGGCTGCACGACGAACCGCGCGCGGGGGAACAGGTCCGCGTACTCCCGCGCGCGCCCCGGCGGCAGCGACACGTCCAGCTCCCCCGCGAGCAGGAGCGTGGGCACGTCGAGGGTCTTGAGCTGCTCGCGCACCCGCGCGGGGTCGAACGCGCCCTCCGCGTAGAACTGGCCAGCGGCCTCGTCGTTGCGCGGGTGCTCGTCGACCAGCCGCGCCTGCGCGTCCCAGCGGCCGTGCATGAACGGTGTGATCCCCTTGAACGCCTCCGCGCTGAAGTCGCCGGCCCAGATCCGCTGGAACGCCGCGTAGGCCTGCTCGAACCACGGCTCGGCGTGCCGCTTCTCCGCGACCTCGCGGCGATCGGCGTCGGTCACCTCGATGCCGGCGACGCGCGGGCTCGGCGCCACCAGGACCAGCTCCCCGACGTGCTGCGGGAACCGCGTGGCGTAGAGGACCGCGAGCGTGCCGCCCGCGGAGTGGCCGAGCAGCCTGATCCTGTCGAGGCCGAGGTGCTCGCGCAGCGCCTCCACGTCGTCGACCTGGAGGTCGGCCCGGTAGCCGCCGGCCTCCTCCGACTCGCCGGTACCGCGCAGGTCGAGCCTGACCACGTCGTCGAGCGGCAGGCCGGCCAGGTAGGACGACGCCTGCATCGGCCCGCCGGGCAGGCAGATCAGCGGGTCCTGCCCCGGCGAGCCGTGGTAGGCGAGCGTGGTGCCGTCCGAAGTCGTGAAAGTCCCCATGCCCCGCAGTGTGTCAGTAGGACCGCGGCAGTTTCAGGCTGTTCTGCGCGACGAAGTTCAGCACCATCTCCCTGGAGACGGGCGCGATGCGGGACAGCCGGGACGCGCCGAGCATCGACGCCAGCCCGAACTCGCGGGTCAGCCCGTTGCCGCCGTGGACCTGGATCGCCTGGTCGACGGCGGCCGCGATCGCCTCGCCCGCCGCGTACTTGGCCATGTTCGCGGCCTCGCCGGCCTCCCTGTCACGACCGGAGTCGTAGAGCGCGGCGGCCTTCTGCGTCATCAGCCGCGCGAGCTCGACCTCGATGTGGATCTTCGCCAGCGGGTGCGCGAGACCCTGGTGGGCTCCGATCGGGGTGTCCCAGACGGTGCGCTGCCGGGCGTAGGCCACGGCCTTGGCGATCGCGAGCCGCGCGGAGCCGGTGGCCATGCTCGCGCCCATGATCCGTTCGGGGTTCAGCCCGGCGAAGACCTGCTGCAGCCCCTGGTCCGGTGAGCCCACGACGGCGTCGGCGGGCAGCCTGACGTCGTCGAAGAACAGCGTGAACTGCTTCTCCGGCGCGACCAGGTCCATGTCGATCTCGTGCCGGGTGAAGCCCTCCGCGTTCGTCGG
Source organism: Lentzea sp. (assembly GCA_030146905.1). Next base: position 1,723 of record JASLAV010000836.1, read on the forward strand.
CACGACCACGAGCACCGGCCCGGTCTCCTGGATCGCGACCACGAGCACGGCGTCGACCTCGTCGACGCCGGAGATGTAGGTCTTGGTGCCGTTGAGGACCCAGTCGTCGCCGTCGCGGCGGACGCCGGTCTTCAGCTTGTGCGCGTTGGACCCCGCGTCCGGCTCGGTGATCGCGAACGCCATCTTCAGCGTGCCGTCCGCGAAACCGGGCAGCCACTTCGACTTCTGCTCGTCCGTGCCGAACCGGGCGATCACCGTCGCGCAGATCGCCGGTGAGACCACCATGAGCAGCAACGGGCATCCCGCCGCCGCCAGCTCCTCGCACACCGCCGCCAGGTCACCGATGCCGCCGCCCCCGCCGCCGTACTCCTCCGGCACGGCCACGCCGAGGTAGCCGAGCTTGCCCGCTTCCTCCCACAGCTCGGTGGTCTTCTCCCCCGACCGTGCCTTGGCGGTGAAGTACTCGGTGCCGTACTTCGCGCCGAACTCGGAGACGGCCCTGCGCAGCGCGATCCGCTCTTCTGACTCGACGAAGCTCACGATTCCTCCACTACGGCCAGTACGTCGCCGGCGTTGACCTGCTGGGCCTTCTCGACGAGCAGCTCGGTGACGGTGCCCGCGCTGGTCGCGAGCACGCGGTGTTCCATCTTCATGGCTTCCAGCACCAGCAGCTCGGCACCGGCTTCGACCACGTCGCCCTGCCGGACCGACACCCTGACCACGGTGCCGGGCATGGGGGCGACGGTCGCGCCCGGCGCCAGCCTCGTCTCCGGCTCGGGGAACCGCGGCACGACCTTCAACGACAGCGACCCGCGCGGCGAGTCGACCTCGACCAGGTCTCCGTACCTCGCGACGTGGAACGGCACGCGCACACCGTCCAGGTCCAGGGTCACCACGTCGGAACCGGCCTGGGCCGGGTCGTACTCGACCTCGATCAGCTCCTCGCCGGACAGGAACCGCGCCTTCGGCCGCTGGGACCGCACGTTGCGCCAGCCCAGCGGCAGGTGCCCGATCCTGCGACCGGCCGCGAGCGCGAGTGCCGCCGCGAGCGCAAACGGTTGCGGGTCAACGGTCCTGGTGAGGTCGTGCTCGGCCAGGAACCCGGTGTGCGTGTCACCGTCGAGGAAGGCGTCGTTGCGCAGCACGTCCACGAGCAACTGGCGGTTAGTGATCAAGCCGTGGATCCGGGCGCTCTCCAACGCCGTCGCCAGCTTGCGCGCCGCGGCCTGCCGCGTCGGCGCGTGCGCGATCACCTTGGCCAGCATCGGGTCGTAGTGCACGGAGACCACGGACCCGTCCTCGACACCGCTGTCGAGCCGGACGTCGCCGGGCACGTGGAACCGGTGCAGCGTGCCGCTCGCGGGACGCCAGTCGTTCGCCGGGTCCTCGGCGTAGAGGCGCACCTCGATCGCGTGGCCCCGCGCGGGCGGCACCTCCCGCGGAAGCCTGGCGCCCTCGGCGATCCGCAGCTGCCACTCGACCAGGTCCACGCCGTGCACCAGCTCGGTGACCGGGTGCTCGACCTGCAGGCGCGTGTTGACCTCCAGGAAGTGGAAGTCCTCGCCCTTGAGCATGAACTCGACGGTGCCCGCGCCGACGTAGCCGATCGACTCGGCGGCGGCGACCGCGGCGGCGAACAGGCGCCGCCGGACGTCGTCGCCGACAGCGGGGCTCGGCGACTCCTCGACGATCTTCTGGTGCCTGCGCTGGATCGAGCACTCGCGCTCGCCGAGCGCCCAGACCGTGCCGTGCGCGTCGGCGAGGACCTGCACCTCGACGTGCCGGGCGTGCTCCAGCAGCGGCTCGCAGAACACCGTCGGGTCGCCGAACGCCGACTCGGCTTCCCGGCGCGCACTGGCCAGTTCCCGTTCGAACTCGCTCTTCTCGCGCACGATCCGCATGCCGCGCCCGCCACCACCGGCGGAGGCCTTGATCAGCACAGGGAACTCGGTGACGGTCTCCGGGTCCAGCTCCGGCAACGTCGGCACGCCCGCCGCCGCCATCCGCTTCTTCGCGGCGACCTTGGAGCCCATCGCCTCGATGGCGTCCGGCGCCGGTCCGACCCACGTGAGCCCGGCCTCGCCCACGGCACGGGCGAAGCCCGCGTTCTCGCTCAGGAAGCCGTAGCCGGGGTGCACGGCGTCCGCACCGGCCTTCCGGGCCGCCTCGACGAGCAGGTCCGCCCGCAGGTAGGTCTCGGCGGGCGACGCACCGGGCAGCCGGACCGCGAAGTCGGCCTCCCGCACGTGCGGGGAGTCCGCGTCGGGGTCGGAGAACACGGCGACCGTGCGGATCCCGTTCGCCTGGCAGGTGCGGATGATCCGGCGGGCGATCTCGCCTCGGTTGGCGACCAGCAACGTCTTGATCATGACGCTCACATCCGGAAGACGCCGAAGCCGTCGGCGCCCTTGATCGGTCCGCTGTGGACAGCGGAGAGGCAGAGGGCGAGCACGGTCCTGGTGTCGCGCGGGTCGATCACGCCGTCGTCGTAGAGCTTGCCGGACAGGAACGGCGCCAGCGACTGCTCCTCGATCTGGGCCTCGACCATCGCGCGCATGGCGGCGTCGTGCTCCTCGTTGTACTCCTGCCCCTTCGCCGCGGCGGCCTGCCGCCCCACGATCGACAGCACACCGGCGAGCTGCGCCGGTCCCATCACGGCCGACTTGGCGTTGGGCCAGGTGAACAGGAACCGCGGGTCGTACGCCCTGCCGCACATGCCGTAGTTGCCCGCGCCGTAGGAGGCGCCCATCGTGATCGTCAGGTGCGGCACCCGGCTGTTGGACACGGCGTTGATCATCATCGAGCCGTGCTTGACGATGCCACCCTGCTCGTACCGGGCGCCGACCATGTAGCCCGTGGTGTTCTGCAGGAAGACCAGCGGTGTGTCGCTCTGGTTCGCCAGCTGGATGAACTGCGTGGCCTTCTGCGACTCCTCGCTGAACAGCACGCCGCGCGCGTTGGCGAGGATGCCCACCGGGTAGCCGTGGATGCGGGCCCATCCGGTGACGAGGCTGTTGCCGTACAACGGTTTGAACTCGTCGAACTTCGACCCGTCGACGAGCCGGGCGATGACGTCACGCGGGTCGAACGGCACCCGCTGGTCCTCGGACACGACGTCCAGGATGCTCTCGGCGTCGAACAGCGGCTCCTCCACCGGCGCCGGCTGCGGGCCGAGCTTGCGCCAGTTCAGCCGCGCGACGACCCTGCGGGCGAGCCGGATCGCGTCGGTCTCGTCCTCCGCCACGAAGTCCGCGAGCCCGGACGTGGCGCCGTGCATCATCGCGCCGCCCAGCGACTCGTCGTCCGATTCCTCGCCGGTCGCCATCTTGACCAGCGGCGGACCGCCGAGGAACACCTTCGACCGGTCTTTGACCATGATCACGTAGTCGGACATGCCCGGCACGTACGCACCGCCGGCCGTCGCGTTGCCGAACACCGCCGTGATCGTCGGGATGCCGGCCGCGCTCAGCCGGGTCAGGTCCCTGAACGCCCTGCCGCCGGGGATGAAGATCTCGCTCTGCGTCGGCAGGTCCGCACCGCCCGACTCGACCAGGCTGACCAGCGGCAGCCGGTTCTGCAGCGCGATGTCGTTGGCCCGCAGGGACTTGCGGAGCGTGTACGGGTTCGACGAGCCACCGCGCACGGTCGGGTCGTTCGCGACGACCACGCACTCGACGCCCTCGATCCGCCCGATGCCCGTGACGACGCTGGCGCCGACCGGGAAGTCGGTTCCCCACGCGGCGAGCGGTGACAGCTCCAGGAACGGGCTGTCCTCGTCGATGAGCAGCTCGACCCGTTCGCGGGCGAGCAGCTTGCCGCGCTCGTGGTGCCGCTCGACGTACTTCGGCCCGCCTCCCGCGAGAGCCTTGGCGTGCTCGGCGTCCAGCTGCGCGATCTTCGCGAGCAGCGCCTCCCTGTTGCCCATCAGGCGAACCCCAATCGTCGTGCCGCGAGCTCGGTCATCACTTCACCCGCACCGCCACCGATGCCGAGGATGCGGGCGTCCCGGTAGTGGCGCTCCACTTCGGACTCCCGCATGTAGCCCATGCCGCCGTGCAGCTGCACCGCCGCGTCGACGACCTCGGAACAGGCCTCGACGGCGGCGTTCTTCGCGAAGCAGACCTCGGTGACGCAGTCCTCGCCGCGGTTCACCCGCGCCGCGACCTCCCGCGTGTAGGTCCGCGCCAGGTCGATCTTCTGCGCCATGCCGGCCAGCCTGTGGCTCACCACCTGGCGCTTGATCAGCGGCTTGCCGAACGTCTCGCGGTTGCGCACCCACTCGACTGTGAGGTCCAGCGCGCGTTGCGCCGTCGCGTACGCCTGGACGGCCATCGTGATCCGCTCGACCTGGAACTGCCGCATGATCAGCACGAACCCCTGGTCCTCCTCGCCCACCAGGTTGCGCACCGGCACTCGAACGTCGTCGAAGTGCAGCTCGGCGGTGTCGCTGCAGTGCCAGCCCATCTTGTCGAGCTTGCGGCGGGTGAACCCGTCCTCGACCACGAGCAGCGAGATGCCCTGGTAGCCCTCGCCACCGGTCCTCACGGCGGTCGTGACGAAGTCCGCGCGGCACCCGGAGGTGATGAACGTCTTCGAGCCGTTGACGACGTAGTGGTCGCCGTCCCTGACCGCCGTGGTCCTGATCGCCGCGACGTCCGAGCCGGCACCGGGTTCGGTGACGGCGAGGCTGCCGATCTTCTCGCCGCGGATGGCGGGCTTCGCGAACCGTTCGACGAGGTCGTCGTTCCCGGTCTGCCAGATGTGCGGGATGGCGATGCCGAGCGTGAACAACGCCGCCATCAGCCCCGACGACCCGCCGTTCTGGATGACCTCCTCGGTGAGCGCGACCGTGTCGAGCAGGTCGCCGTGCTCGAACCCGATGCCCAGCAGGTCGAGCTCCGCGGCCTTGCGGTGCAGCTCCCGCGGCACCTCGCCGTCGCGTTCCCACCGGTCGATGTGCGGCACGACCTCCCTGCGGGTGAAGTCGCGGACGAGCTCCCGCAGCTCCTTCCGCTCGTACAGGTCCTTGGTGATCACAGGAGCTCCTCCGGGATGTCTGCAACCCTTGCGCGCAGCCACTCGCCCAGCGCCTTCGCCTGCGGGTCGAACCGCGTGCTGCTCGCCACGCCGTCGCCCAGCAGCCCGTGCAGGACGAAGTTGAGCGCCCTGAGGTTCGGCAGCTCGTACCGGCTCACGTCCCCCGCCTCCGGCAGCAGCTCCTTGAGCTTCTCGACGGTCAGGAACCCGCGGAGCCACTCGTAGGCCTCGTCACCGCGCACCCACACGCCGAGGTTCGCGTCCCCGCCCTTGTCACCGCTGCGCGCACCGGCGATCGTTCCCAGCGGCCGCTTCACAGCACCACCGCCCTGGCGTCGACCTCGTCGCGGTGCACGTACGCCGCCCGGTACACGCCGAACGGCGTCCCGTCACCGGGCGGTGCCGTGACGTGGAACCCGGGATAGCTCGCCAGCGCCAGCTCGATCGCGGCACGGCTGAACCCCTTGGCCCGCCTGGGATCCGTCGTCTTGATCGTCACGTGCAGCAGCGCGCTCGCCTGCTCCTCGGTGGCGGCGTCGCGCTGGTCGGTGCGGGCGAGTGTCCACGTGAGACCGTCCTCGCCGACGGCGTCGTGCAGCTGCCGCCTGACCAGGGCGGCCTTCTCCTCGACGTCCAGTCCGGTGAGGACGAACGTCGTGGAGTTCCGGAAGCCGCCCACGGTGTTCAGGCAGACCTTCAGCGTCTCCGGCGGCGGGCTCCCCCTGGTCCCGCTGATCCGCACGCCCCTCGGGTGCTCCTCCAGCCGGATCGTGTCGAAGTGCGTCGTGACGTCCGGCCCGAGGTACTCGGGAGCACCGATCTCGTACAGCAGCTGCGCCGTGACGGTGTCGACCGTGACCGCGCCACCCGTCCCGTCGTGCTTGGTGATCAGGCAGGACCCGTCCTCGTCGACCTCCGCGATCGGGAAGCCGGGCCTGGTCACGTCGATCTCGGTGAAGAACGAGTAGTTCCCGCCGGTCGCCTGCGTGCCGCACTCCAGCACGTGGCCCGCCACCGTGGCGCCGGCCAGCCGGTCCCAGTCGTCGCGCGCCCACCCGAAGTGCGCCGCGGCGGGCCCCACGACGAGGCTCGCGTCGGTGACCCGCCCGGTGACGACGACCTGGGCGCCCTGCTCCAGGCACTCCGCGATCTCCCACGCGCCGAGGTAGGCGTTGGCGGTCAACGCCTCCGGGTACCGCGACCTGAGGTCGTCGCCCGTGACGTACCCGACCTTGGCGCCGAGCTTGCGCGCGAGCCCCTCGGGGTTGAGCCCGCCCGCGTTGGTGACGATCCTGACGCCCTTGTCGAGCGCGAGCGCCAGGCAGTCCTCCATCTGCCGCAGGAACGTCTTGGCGTATCCCAGCGACGAGTCCTTCATCCGGTCACGGCCGAGGATCAGCATGGTGAGCTCGGCGAGGTAGTCACCGGTCAGCACGTCGAGCTCGCCGCCTTCGAGCTGCTCGCGCATCGCGGACAGCCGGTCACCGTAGAACCCGGACGCGTTGCCGATCCGGATCACCGGCCACCTCCGGGCGGCCCGGCGATGGCCTGCGCGATCGGCACCCACTCCCGCGCCACCGGTCCGGTGGCCTCGAC